>NZ_JBQDLF010000036.1:25365-45101 GCF_052095815.1 Brachybacterium sp.
CCCGGGTCCCGGCCTCCCGCGGGGGCGCGGCGGCGGGGCGCCGCGGCTGGGGGGCGCCCACCCCGAGGCGCCGGCCCCCCCCCTGGGGGGGGGCCCCCCTTCTCGAGGAACGGGAGCGATCAGACTCTGCGACCGGCTGCTGCGGTCAGTCCTCGATCGGCTCGGGCTTGAGATGGAGACGCTCGGTCTCGTCGATGATCTCGGAGGCGACGCTGGTGAAGGCGTCCTGATGGGCGCGAGCGTGGTGCGCGCAGAACATCAGTTCGCCGCCGGCCTCGAGGAGCACCTTGACGTACGCCTGAGCACCGCAGCGGTCGCAACGGTCGTGTGCCGTGAGCCGGGGAGCTTCGAGAGTAAGGTTCATGAGGTCATTTCTAGCATCGAGACCTGGGGTGAGGGGAGTATCCACAGCCCCGGTTCGCTGGCGGCGCAACACCCTGTGAGCCCCACCGCTCCCCACGCCCCTTCGGGTCCCGTGCTGTGAGCCGCGCGGCAGGCGGCAATACCCCGATCCCATCGCCCCGACCCGTAGGATCTGGGGGGTGTCCACCACCAGCACTGCGAAGAAGTCCGCCTACGATGCCCGCAATCTCCAGGTCCTCGAGGGCCTCGAGGCTGTGCGCAAGCGTCCCGGCATGTATATCGGCTCCACCGACTCGCGGGGCCTCATGCACTGCCTCTGGGAGATCCTCGACAACTCGGTCGACGAGGCGCTCGGCGGGCACGGCGACGCGATCGAGGTGATCCTCCACCCTGATCACTCGGTCGAGGTCAGGGACACCGGTCGCGGAGTCCCGGTGGATGTCGAGCCCCGCACCGGACTGACCGGCGTCGAGGTGGTCTACACCAAGCTCCACGCCGGTGGGAAGTTCGGCGGCGGCTCCTATGCCGCCTCGGGCGGCCTGCACGGCGTCGGCGCGAGCGTCGTCAACGCCCTGTCCGGACGCCTCGATGTCGAGGTCGACCGCGGTGGGAAGACCTACGCGATGAGCTTCCAGCGCGGGCAGCCGGGCGAGTTCGCCGATTCCGGTGAACCGGATCTGGACTCCCCGTTCACCCCTGCGGAAGGACCCGGGGAGCTGCGGGTGGTGGGCAAGGCCAAGCGCGGCGTGACCGGCACCCGTGTGCGCTACTGGGCCGACCCTCAGATCTTCGTGAAGGGATCGCACTTCTCGCTGGACGATCTCACGCGCCGCTCCCGCCAGACCGCCTTCCTGGTCCCGGGCCTGAAGATCTCGGTCAGTGACCTCCGGCCCGAGGCCTCACCCGATCAGCCGGCCACCCGCGTGTACAAGTACGACGGCGGGATCAGCGAGTTCGTCGAGTACCTCGCCCAGGACCAGCGGATCACCGATGTGATCCGCCTGCAGGGCACGGGCGCGTACACCGAGACGGTCCCGGTGCTCGATGCGAACGGCCATATGGTCTCCACCGATGTCGAGCGCAGCTGCGAGGTGGACATCGCTCTGCGGTGGGGGTCGGACTTCGACTCCACGCTGCGCTCCTTCGTGAACATCGTCGCCACCCCCAAGGGAGGCACCCACGTCACCGGCTTCGAGCAGGCGATGGTCAAGACTGTGCGCAAGCAGGTCGAGAACCAGGCCCGACGGGTCAAGTTCAACGCGAAGAACGAGAAGATCGAGAAGGACGACACCCTCGCCGGGCTCACCGCGGTGGTCAGCGTCAGGATCGACGAACCGCAGTTCGAGGGCCAGACCAAGGAGGTGCTCGGCACCCCGGCGATCCGCGCGATCGTCGCGAAGGTCGTCGAGGACCGGCTGACCGAGTTCCTCAGCTCCACCAAGAAGGGCGAGAAGGAACAGGCAGCCCTGGTCATCGACAAGGTGGTCTCGGAGATGCGCGCCCGCATCGCCGCACGCATGCACAAGGAGGTCTCGCGCCGTAAGAACGCGCTGGAATCCTCCACCATGCCCACCAAGCTCGCCGACTGCCGCACCCACGATGTGGAGCGCTCCGAGCTGTTCGTCGTCGAGGGCGACAGCGCGCTCGGCACCGCGAAGAACGCACGCTCCTCGGAGTTCCAGGCCCTGCTGCCGATCCGCGGCAAGATCCTGAACGTCCAGAAGGCGTCGATCACGGACATGCTGAAGAACTCCGAGTGCGCCGCGATCATCCAGGTGATCGGCGCCGGCTCGGGTCGCACCTTCGACCTGGACGCCGCCCGCTACGGCAAGATCATCATGATGACGGACGCCGATGTCGACGGTGCGCACATCCGCACCCTGCTGTTGACGCTGTTCCACCGTTATATGCGTCCCCTGGTCGAGGCCGGTCGGGTCTACGCCGCAGTGCCGCCCCTGCATCGGGTGGAGATCATCCACGGCGGCAAGAAGAAGAACGAGCTGGTCTACACCTACTCCGAGGCGGAGCTGCACAAGCTGCTCAAGAACCTCGAACGCCGCGGGAAGAAGTACAAGGAGCCGATCCAGCGCTACAAGGGCCTGGGGGAGATGGACGCCGACCAGCTGGCCGACACCACCATGGATCCCGGTCACCGCACCTTGCGCCGGGTGCGGATCGAGGACGCCGAGGCCGCCAGCGCCGTCTTCGAGCTGCTGATGGGCTCCGACGTCGCTCCGCGCAAGCAGTTCATCATCGAGGGAGCCGAAGAGCTCGATATGGAGAGGATCGACGCATGAGTGTCGCCGTCCGAGTCATCCCCTGCCTGGACGTCGACGCGGGTCGCGTCGTCAAGGGCGTCAACTTCAAAGATCTCCGCGATGCTGGGGACCCGGTCGAGCTGGCCGCCCGGTACGGCGCCGAGGGAGCTGATGAGCTCACCTTCCTCGACGTCACCGCCTCCTCCGGCGGCCGCGACACCATGATCGACGTGGTCCGCCGCACCGCAGAGCAGATCTTCATCCCGCTGACCGTCGGCGGCGGGGTGCGCTCCGCCGGCGACGTGGACCAGCTGCTGCGGGCGGGCGCGGACAAGTGCGGGGTGAACACCGCCGCGATCGCTCGCCCCGAGGTGATCAGCGAGATCTCGCGTCGTTTCGGCAACCAGGTGCTGGTGCTCTCGATCGACGCCCGCCGCGTCACCGACGAGACCCCCGAGGGCACGGCACGCTCCGGTTCTGGCTTCGAGGTGACCACCCACGGTGGTCGGCGCGGCACCGGCATCGATGCGATCGCCTGGATCCGCGAGGTGACCGAGCGTGGAGCCGGAGAGATCCTGCTGAACTCGATGGATGCCGATGGCACTGAGCAGGGCTTCGACCTCGAGCTGATCAGGCTCGCCCGGGAGGCGACCACCCTGCCGCTGATCGCCTCCGGCGGGGCCGGGAAGCCCGAGGACTTCGCTCCGGCGGTCCACGCGGGCGCCGATGCGGTGCTCGCCGCGAGCGTCTTCCACTTCCAGCAGATGACGATCTCGGAGGCTAAGGCCGCGATGGCGGCCGACGGGATCACCGTGCGGTGAGCGCACCGCTCTCGGTCGCCGACCGAGCAGCCGGCACCACCCGCCCTCCGCGGCAGCGCCTCGCTGCCATCGGGCTCGTGCTGATCCTGCTGCTTCTCGCCACCGGCGGCTGGCTGCTGTGGGACAACCGCCGGCTCGATGTCACCACCTATGACGTGGTCCTCGACGAACTGCCAGCAGCGGCGGACGGGCTTCGCATCGCTCAGATCTCCGATCTGCATGCCGCACAGTTCGGCACCTTCCAGGATCGGGTGGTCACCGCGACCACGGCCGCAGAGCCGGATCTGATCGCGCTCACCGGCGACCTCATCGACTACCGCACCACGCAGCTGGACGGCGTGCTCGCGATGACCGAGCGACTGCAGGCGATCGCACCCACGTACTTCGTGCTCGGCAACCATGAGGCGGACTCACCCCTCATGGACGAGCTGATCAGGGGACTCGAGGCTCGCGGCATCACGGTGCTGCGGAATGAGGCTGTCGAGGCGCAGATCGCCGGGGTCGAGCTGAGCGTGGTCGGTCTTGATGACCCGCGGGTGCGGGCCGCGGCAGGGGAGAGCCCGCAGGAGGCGACGGCGGTGCTCGCCGGACTCGGCCTGCCGGAGGATGGCACCACTGTGCTGCTCGCGCATCGTCCGGAGCAGCTGGACAGCTATACCGGTACCGGGGCTGACCTGGTGCTCTCCGGGCATGCCCACGGCGGGCAGGTGCGCATTCCCGGAGTGGGTGGGCTCTACGCCCCGCATCAGGGCCTGTTCCCCGCGCTCACCGAGGGCGTGCATGAGCGGCAGGGCACCACCATGGTGATCAGCCGGGGGCTCGGGAACAGCATCGCCGGGGTGCGGGTCAACAACCCGCGTGAGCTCGTGATCGTGGAGATGCGCAGCGGGATGTGAGCCGCCTTCTACTAGCTATTCGCAGTGTGTATACGCAGTGTGTATAGTCCTCGCATGAGCACCGCACACGCCCTGCTGGGACTGCTTGATCGGTCGCCAGCCTATGGGTACTCCCTCAAGCATGACTACGACCAGCTCCTCGCACCGGAGCGGCCGCTGGCCTTCGGGCAGGTCTATTCCTCGCTCGCCCGCTTCGAGCGCCAGGGATGGGCAGAGATCCTCACCGTCGAGACCGGCTCCGGGCCCGAGCGCAAGCTCTACGGCATCACGGCCGACGGGGTCGCCGAGCTGGATGCCTGGGTCTCCACGCCGCAGGTCACCGGCTCCTTCTCAGCCTCCACCCTGTTCGTGCGGATCTCGATCGCCCTGCTTTCCGGGCGGGACGCCCAGGAGGTCCTCACCGTCCAGCGAGCGAGCCACATGGTGCGCATGCGCGAGCTGACCGCACGCCGTCGCGGTGCCGAGCCCTCGCTGCTGCTCCAGCTGGACTACGAGCTCACCCACCTCGACGCCGATCTGCGCTGGATCCAGGAAGCCGGTCAGCGGCTCGATGCGCTGCGCGTGCAATGGCAGGAGACGACCGGAACGCGGCCCGACGAGACCGGGGCGCAGCGATGACCGCCCATTCCGAGAGTCGTGAACGCGCTGCGACCGCTGCCGGAGCTGCGACGGTCGTCGAGCTGAGCGGGGTACGGGTCTCCTACGGTCAGGATCCCGCGCTGCGTGGCATCGACCTGCAGATCGCCGCAGGGGAGCAGGTCGCCGTGATGGGGCCGTCCGGATGCGGGAAGTCCACTCTTCTGCATGTGCTCGCCGGCGTGCTGGATGCCCGGGAGGGCACCCTCCGGGTGCTCGGCGAGGACCTCGGAGCGATGCGGGAGAAAGATCGAGCCCAGCTCCGGCTGGCCCGGATGGGCATGGTGTTCCAGTTCGGTGACCTGATCGGCGAACTCACTCTGCGCGAGAATCTCGCCCTCCCGCTCCAGCTCCTCGGCGGCAGGCCGGCACGGATCCGGGCAGAAGTCGACGCGATGCTCGACCGTCTCGGGCTCGGCGAGGTCGCAGGCCGTCGCGCCGCCCAGGTCTCCGGTGGACAGGCGCAGCGCGCCGCCGTCGGCCGCGCACTGATCCACCAGCCCGCCCTGCTGCTGGCCGACGAACCCACCGGCGCGCTGGACACAGTCGCCGCCGACACCGTGATGGACGCCCTGATGGACACCGTGACGGAGCAGGGCACGACCCTCGTGGTCGTCACCCACGACAACCGCGTCGCCGCACACCTGAACCGCCTGGTGAGCATGCGCGACGGGGAGCTCGTGGGCTGAGATGCGCTCCTCCCTCCGCCTCGGGCTCACCCTCGCCCTGCGCGCCACCGACCAAGGCCGCTTCCGCACACTCAGCGCACTGCTCGTGTCCCTGTTCGGCTGCGCGCTCCTGGTCGTGGTGCTGTCCCTGCTGGATGCTGCCAGGCCCCGCAGCCTCGCACCCGGGATCGCGATGTCGGAGGTGGTCGGGATGATCCTGCCCGGGATCGTGGCCCTCGCGATCGGTCTGCCCGTGCTGGCCGCCGCCGCCGCGACCGGCCGCATGTCCGAGCAGGACCGCTCCCGGCGCACGGCCCGATTGCACCTGCTCGGGATGCGCGGCCGCGATCGGGTACTGGTGGGCATCGGCGAAAGCCTCCCTCCCGCTCTCGTCGGTGCAGCTGTCGGTCTCACGGTGGGTTCTCTGCTGGTTCCGTGGGCCGGAGGGGCACTGCTGGGCATGACCCCGGCGCCGAGCGTTGTGCCGGGATCTCTCGTGGTGGCCCTCGCCGTGCCGCTGGGTCTGGCCGCCGGGGCCGCGATGCCCTCACGTCGCTCCCAGAGCGAGACTCTGGAGCAGGCTCGCGGAGAGGTGGACCGACGTCCCGGTCTCTGGCGGGCAGCGATCCTGGTGCTGGGTCTGGTGATGCTGGTGCTCAGCTGGAGTGTGCAAGGGCTCTCGAACCCCGTGCTGGTCGTTCTGTTCCTCGGCGGTGCCGGCCTGGCCGCACTGGGCAGCATCCTGCTGCCGGCCCTGCTGGTGCGGCGCAGCGCCGACCTGCTCGTCCGGGTCGGATCCCCGGTGACCGTCGTGGCGGGACGGCGCCTGCAGTCTCAGCCCGCAGTGCTCGGCAGGGTGCTCGGCGCCCTGGTGATCGGCGTGGTGGTGACGACGGCAGGGCAGGGACTGATCAGCGTCTTGGCCGCTACCCCGGTGTATCAGGCCGGGCGCCACTACCGAGACGTCGAAGCTGTCGCCGAGGCATGGCTCCCGGATCGGGCGGCCGTCGCAGATCTGGAGCGTGCCCTCGAGCAGGTCGGTGGAGCTCGCGAGGTGGCATTCTCCACGCGCGGGTACGTCGTCGCCCCGGGGAGCACCCCGCAGGAGCACGCCCTGGGTGCGATGGTGACCACCTGCGAGGAGCTCCGCGTCCTCCGACCGGAGGTGGAGGGCTGCCGGAATGATCGTGCGGCCTGGATCCCAGCTGCGGCTGGGTTCGAGGAGAGGGTACCGCTCCAGGGAATCGTGGATCTGTTCAGCACCGACTTCGACGAGAGCAGCGGCGGGTTCGGAGATCCCGTGCTGCAGCTCGAGGTCTCCGAGGATGATCTCTCTCGAGTGCCAGTCCCTGCCTGGCAGGACACGGATCCGGCACCCACCCTGTTCATTCCGCGGGCACTGGTCACCGAAGAGCAGTTCTGGCAGTTCGGCGACGTGAGCGCGAGGGTGAATGCTGGCCCGCGCCCTGACTTTCCGGCGGAGCTGCAGGCGGCGGGAATCGACGCCCATATCGGCTGGACGGCGGAGGACTTCGCGCCCTATCAGGCGACCATCGACACCATCCGCCTGCTGAACCTCGTGGTGCTGGCCGTCGGGCTGGGCGCCTTCCTGCTCGGCATGGCTGATCTGGCGATGGGGCGCAGGCAGGAGCATGCCCGGCTGCGCCTGCTCGGCACCCCTGTGGGGGTGCTGCGCCGTGCGCACTGGCTCGAGGTGGCGCTGCCGTTGGTGGTCGGTGGGGGAGCGGCGCTCGGGATCGGGCATCTGGTCGCCGTCGCCTTCGTCGATACCGGTAACCGCGGTATGGAACCGGGCATGGTGACGCACCTCGGCGCGGAGAGCCTCACCGGACCGGTTCTCGCCGTGGCGGGCGGCGCGGTGGTGATCGCGCTGCTGACCTCGATCGGCATCGGTGCTCCCCTGCGACCGGACCACATCCGCCGGGCCTGACGTGCGCACCGCCGCGCGTCTGCTGTACTCCGGACGCGACACGGCCCGTCCGAACGGATTCGGACGGGCCGAGGGTGGGGGCGAGGGCTCGCATCAGAGACGCCGCCGTGCTCACCGCAGGTGCGAGAGGCCGGTGCCGAGCAGTGCGCGCTGCACGAGCAGCTCGTGCTCATGACGCGCCTGCTGGGCGGCCTGCTGCCGACGGGCCTCGCGCACCGCTCGTCGGCGGGCGAGGAAACCCTTCAGCAGGGTGTCGACGGCGTCCTCGTCGGCGACCTGCTCGAGCCGACGCAGGCTGGTGTCGGCGCGGGACGATTCGCGGCGGGTGAGGGTGTCGATGGGGCTGGTGGTGTTCTCCGATGTGTCGGTCGTGTGGATGGTGGTCGGGCTGCGGGTGTCGAGGGTGGTGTGAAGGGACATGGGGGCTCCTGACGGAGTGGCGTGTGATCGAGTCTCCTGCGCGCTGCGGACAGCTGCTGTCCTCGAAGCGCGCAGGAGAGTGCCCGCTGCTCGAGTGCGTCGGGCAGCGGGGATTCTCAGTAGTGCCGGCGGCAGGGCCGCACGGCATGGCGCGGAGCGGTGCGCTCCGTCAGCCGGCCACAGGCGCGGCGTGCCCGGCGGTGCTGCGGCCCCCACCGGCCGCTCGCTGAGCCACGGTGAGTCCGTGGGGCCGGGTGAGGGATGCGGCGAGGCCGAGCGACGACGCGGCCGGGCTGGCCGGGGTCGTGAACGGGGGCTGGTGCATCTCCATACGGAGAGTTGACCACCCTTCTCCGGTGGAGCACAACTGATTAGAAGTTCGCACGACGACGAAGACCCGGCCGCCCTCTGAGGGGCGACCGGGTCCTGGTCAGATGCTCCGCGGTGCGGAGCTGTGCTCAGCGCTCGATGCGGTAGGTGACGCCGATGGAGTGCGACTGGCCGGGCTCGAGGGCCACGTAGCCGTCCTTGGCGATGGCAGGCTCGATGCAGACGAACTCGGGCCAGGCCGTATCGGGGATATCGGCCATGCCGGTCACCAGCGTGTCCCAGGGATTCCAGACCACAGTCTTGGCGGTGCCGCGCGGTGCGGAGACGATGCGGCGGCCGGACTTCTCATCGTGGACAGTCACCACGGCGGTGGAGTCGACGACCCGGTCGGTGGCGGCGGTCAGCCGCAGCGGCCCGGCCGGGAGCACGTCGGGGGCCAGCCCGCGGGTGTTGTCGAGGAAGTCAGCGCCTTCGAGCCCGAGGATCTCGATCTCCCGCACATCGCCGACGGCGAGGTAGGTGTGCAGCGCTGCCTCGAGATCGAGCGGCCGGGGTCCGGCGGTGAGGGTGAGGTCCACCGACAGCTCGGCGCCGATGCGGAACTGGACGGACGCGGTCAGCGCCTTGACGTCCTCGGGGGTGCGGAGGGTGAGCACCACCTCGTCGCCCTCTCGCTCGGCCGAGGCGAGATCCCAGCGGAGGTTGCGCAGCCAGCCGTGCTTGACCTCCATCGCCAGGTCCCGGCCCGGTCCGAACCAGGGGCCGATCAGGGGGATGCCTCCGCGCACGGCCTCCCGCTCGCCGAAGGCGGAGTCCGGGCTCATCCAGAGCAGATCCGCCTCACCGGCGGGGACGTAGCTGGTCAGGTGCGCGCCGTCGAAGAGGAGCTCGGCCGTCGCAGCAGGGGTGTCGATCAGCAGGACGTCGACCCCGTGGGTCTGCCCGAGGCGCACACCTTCGGGAAGCGGGACGGAGGTGGTGGGGGCATCGGTGCCTGAAGAGTTCATGACGTCATGGTCGCACGTCACCGGGCCGCGGATCCGAGGACTCAGCCGGTTGCCGTCCCGGCGCAGCGGCCGCGCGGCTGGACTCTCTGGCCTGGGTCGAGTCCCGTTCCTCCGTGCCCTCCGCAGCCGCCGAGACTGTGCGGATGAACAGCAGCAGCCAGCCGTACACGATCGCCGCCGCCCCCATCTCGAAGGCAGTCATGTTCAGGTAGTCCACGCCCAGGTAGAGCACTGTGACGGTCACCAGCAGGGCGAAGGCCCCGGCGGTGACGGCGATCAGGGCGCCCGGCAGCCGGCGCAGCAGCACCGGCACCACGAGCAGGGTGAGCGCGAAGACGACCACGAGCGACTGGGCGACCACGTCGTGCCAGAAGACGCTCACGGTCCGGGAGATCACCGCGACCAGGGCGACCAGCACTCCGACTGCGCTCAGCAGCGAGCGCACGGCGGTGATCAGCCAGGCCGGCTCGCCGGCGCTGCGGGCCCAGCGGTCCAGATCATGGGCGAGGAACTCGGCCACGGTCACCAGCGCCACCCCGGTCAGCAGCAGGGTGAGGTTGAAGGTGAAGCTCGAGAGGCCGTCACCTTCGCCGAGCTCGGAGAAGTACCGCTCCCACCAGTAGGGATCCGAGGCGTTCATGGCACTGGCGAGCACACCGACCACGAGGAATGCCGCCAGCAGGGTGGCCAGGGACCGGCCGGTGAGCGAGGCCGCCGCCGCGGAGGTGATGTAGGCGGCGGCGCCGGCCGCAAGGGCGACCCAGAAGGTGCCGGCGAGGCGATCGAGCGCGACGCCCTGGAAGGCTTGTTGGAACACACCGAACAGGGCGCCGGTGAGGAACAGGCCGAGGATCCCGAAGACGAGGGAGAGCCCGAGGACATCGATCCCGCGGCGCCACCAGTGCCGGCCCCCGAACCAGGGCAGGGAGCGCCGGGTGAGGGTCGAGAGGGTGAGGGCGGCCGTCGCTGCGCCGCAGCCCAACACCGTCAGCGCGGCGACCTGGCCGATCGATCCCGATCCTGCCAACGGAACGGTCCCGCGCAGGGCGAGCAGTCCGACGACCAGACCCACCAGGGCGCCGGCCACGCCGACGGCGATATGCCGGGACTCCACACGCGAGGCCCGGGAGGAGCGGAATTTCCCGCGCAAGGCACGAGACTCCTGTGACTCCAGACGCGAGCCCCAAGGAGACCGAGACTCGCCGTCCGCGGCAGGGGAGGGATGGGGGTCGCCGCGAGGTATGGGCGCCACCCCGTCCCGGTTTCGGTCGCCCTGCACCGCTCAGCCGATCGCGGCGATCGGGACGGCCACCGGGGTCCCGGAGCCATCCCGGCGCCCGGTGGGCTCGGGCAGATCGATCGGCTGCCCCGCCTCGGACGAGGCGCGAGCGGGGTGAGGGACCACCCAGGCGCCGATCAGCGTGTCCTCGCCGCGCAGGAAGCGATGGCAGCGCATCCCAGCCGTCGCCCGACCCTTCGGCGGGTACTCGGTGAGGGCGGAGACCTTCAGCGAGCCGTTCTGGAGCAGCGGGAGGGTGCCGGAGCTGCCGGCGACGGTCACCACGTCGGCCGGGGCGGTCACATCGATCACCCCGAAGGACACCACCCGGTCGCCGGCGCCGAGCTTGATCCCGGCCACACCTCCGGCGCTGCGGCCCTGCGGCCGGACCCCGGAGGAGGGGAAGTGGAGCAGCTGCGCCTCGGCGGTGATGAAGACCAGGTCCAGGTCCTCGTCCTCCTCGAGGTCCACGACCCCGACCACGGTGTCACCGTCCTTCAGCGAGATGATCTCGAAGCCGTCGGCCTTCGGGAACTCGAGCTGCACCCGCTTGACCACGCCCTGCCGGGTCCCGAGCGCGATCGCCCCGCCCCGCGCGAGATCGTCCTCGCCGAGCCGGATCAGCCCCAGCGCGCGTTCCTCGCGCTCGAGGTCGATGAGGTCCGCAAGCCGCGTCCCGCCGGCGAGCGAGGGCGCCCCGGCAGTCGGTGCGAGCGAGGGCAGATCCACGACCGACAGCCGCAGCACGCGGCCGCTGTCGGTGACCACGCCGACGCTCGAGCGGGTGGTGGTGCGTACCTGGGAGACGACCACATCATGGGAGCTGCGGGCGCCCTCGCGCAGCACCGGGCCCTCACCGGTGACCCGCGCGACCAGTCCGGTCCCGGTGAGCAGCACGTGGCACGGCTCATCCGCCACCTCGAGGGAGCCGGCGGCCGAGATCACCGGCTTCTCCGCCGATTCGAGCAGGACCGTGCGGCGGGAATCCCCGTGCTCGGCGGCCACCGCGGCGAGCTCGTCGGACACCAGCGCACGCAGCACCGCATCCGAGCCCAGAATCTCCTCAAGCTTCTCGATCTCCCGGCGCAGGTCATCGCGCTCGGCCTCGAGATCGATCTGGGAGAACTTCGTCAGCCGTCGCAGCCGCAGCTCGAGGATGTACTCCGCCTGAACCTCGGAGAGGTCGAACACCGTCATCAGGCGGGTCCGTGCGGTCTCGGCATCATCGCTCTGCCGGACGATCTGGATCACTTCGTCGATGTCGAGGATCGCCAGCAGCAGACCCTCGACCAGATGCAGGCGGGCCTGGTGCCTGCTCAGGCGGTGCTCGGTGCGGCGGCGCACCACCCGCAGCCGATGATCGACGAACACCTCGAGCAGCTGCTTGAGGCCGAGCGTGCGGGGCTGCCCCTCGACGAGGGTCACATTGTTGATGCCGAAGGACTCCTCCAGCGGCGTGTACCGGTACAGCTGCTGCAGCACGGCCTCGGGGTCGAAGCCCGACTTCACCGTGAGCACCAGTCGCAGGCCATGGTGGCGGTCGGTGAGGTCCTGGTAGTCGGTGATGCCCTGGACCCGCTTGGCCTGCACTGCATCGCGCAGCTTCTCGGCCAGCCGCTCCGGACCCACCTGGTAGGGCAGCTCGGTGACGACGATGCCCTTGCGGCGGGAGGTGACGTTCTCGATCCGGGTCGTCGCCCTCATCTTGAAGGACCCGCGTCCTGTGCGATAGGCATCCCGGATGCCCTCGAGCCCCACGATCCGGCCGCCGGTGGGCAGATCCGGACCCGGCACGAAGCGCATCAGCTCGTCCAGCTCCGCCTCCGGATGATCGATCAGATGCCGGGCGGCGGCGATCGTCTCCACCAGGTTGTGGGGCGCCATGTTCGTGGCCATCCCCACGGCGATCCCCGAGGCCCCGTTCACCAGCAGGTTCGGGTACTGGGCGGGCAGCACCTCGGGCTGGAGGAGCTGGTTGTCATAGTTCGGGATCATGTCCACGACGTCCTCGCCGAGCGAGTCCGTCATCAGCAGCGCCGCCTTGGCGAGCCGTGCCTCCGTGTATCGCGGGGCGGCAGGTCCGTTGTCCAGGGAGCCGAAGTTGCCGTGTCCATCCACCAGCGGCAGGCGCATGTTGAAGCTCTGCGCCATCCGCACCAGGGCGTCGTAGATCGCGGTGTCGCCATGGGGATGGAGCTTGCCCATCACCTCGCCCACCACGCGCTGGCTCTTCACATGGCCCTTCTCGGGCCGCAGGCCCATGTCGGCCATCATGTAGAGGATGCGGCGCTGGACCGGCTTGAGCCCATCGCGCGCATCGGGCAGCGCCCGGGAGTAGATCACCGAGTACGCGTACTCGAGGAACGACGACTCCATCTCGCTGGTGACATCGATGTCGACGATGTTCTCGTCGACCGCGTCCTCACCGGCGGGCGTATTGGTGCTGCGTGATCGGGCCATGGAGAACATCATGGCGCATGACCGGCCATGATCCCGGGAGCCGGTCACCTGAAGGGACGTGAATCCCGTCAACTCCCCGCAACTCGACGATAGGATCCAGCCATGGCGGAAAGACGCGACGGCCTGCGGTCACTGCGCCGCCGTGCCCGGCCCGAGGATGAGCACGAGCCCAGCTATCCCTCTCACTGGGAGGCGGACATCGCCCTGCGCGACGGTTCCGCCGCACACCTGCGCCCGATCCTGCCGGCCGACGCCGACGCCCTCCAGGACTTCCATCAACGGCAATCGGAGCACTCCCGGTACCTCCGCTTCTTCGCCGCGATGCCGAAGCTGTCCCGCCGCGACCTCGAACGGTTCACGAACGTCGACCATGCCGACAGGGTGGCCCTGGTGGCGCTGGTCGGTGCGGAGATCGTCGCCGTCGGCCGTTACGACCGCACCGAGCCGCACTCCGCCGAGGTGGCGTTCAACGTCTCCGATTCCCGGCAGGGGACGGGCCTGGCCTCGGTGCTGCTGGAGCATCTCGCGGCCGCCGCCCGCGAGCGCGGCATCAACGAGTTCACCGCCGAGGTGCTCCCGCAGAACACCAAGATGATCAAGGTCTTCACTGAGACCGGCTTCGACGTCACCCGGGTGCTCGACGACGGCGTGGTGATGGTCTCCTTCCGGATCGACCCCACCGTCCGCTCTCTCGCCGTGATGTCGGAACGCGAGCACCGCGCCGAGGCGAGGGCCATGGAACGGCTCCTGCACCCGCAGTCGGTGCTGCTGATCGGCGTCTCCTCCCGCGCGGACTCCGCCGGCGGCCGCTTCCTCACCGCGCTGGAGGACTCGGGCTACGGCGGCACCGTGCACCTCATCGCCCGTGATGTCCTCGAGCTGAGGGGGCACCGCACCTGGGCCAGAGTGGGTGATGTGCCGGGCACCGTGGACCTCGCCGTGATCGCGCTGCGTCCCGAAGCCTGCCTGGACGCGATCGACGAATGCGCTGCGATCGGGGTGCGCAGCGTCCTGATCCCCACCGAGGGATTCTCCGACAGCGACGAAGGCCGCCTGCTGCAGCGCGAGCTGGTGGCCCGCGCCCGCCGCCACGGCATGCGCCTGCTGGGCCCTGGCTCCCTCGGCTTCCTGCGCACCGGGGAAGACGCCATCAGCCTCTCGCTGGCCCCTCGGATGCCGCAGCCCGGAACGGTCGCGCTCGCCGGGCAGTCCAGTGCGCTCTCAGCGATGCTGCTGGCAGGCACCGACGCCCGAGGCATCGGCCTGCACGAGTTCGTGGGCGTGGGGAACCGCGCGGACGTCTCCTTGAACGACACCCTCCAGCACTGGGAGGACGACGATCAGGTCGGCGTCATCGGGCTGGCCCTGGAATCGATGGGAAACCCTCGCAAGTTCACCCGGATCGCGCGCCGGCTGACGCGCAGCACCCCGCTGATCGTGCTGCGTCCCCCCGGCAGCGAGTCACACCTGCCGCCCGGTCACGACGTGCGCTCCTCGACCCTGCCCCGTCGCGCCATGGACCAGGTGCTCGACTCGGCCGGGGTGGTCCAGGCAACGGGAGTGGACCACCTGCTCGACGTGGTCGACGCGATCGGACGGCAGGGCCTCCCGCTCGGCCGACGAGTAGGGCTGCTCTCCAACACGGCCGCGCTCGGCGCCTCCCTGAGCGGGGCCGCCGGTCAAGCCGGCTTCGACGTGGTCGCGGAGAACCACAGCGTTCCGCTCTCCCCGGATCCGCGCCTCATCCAGCGCGCCTTCACCACGATGGCGGCGCTGGGCCAGGTCGACCTGGTGATCGCCGGCATGATCGACCCGCAGACGGCCGACATCACCGAGGTGCTGCGGCAGATGTCGATCGTGGCCCGTCATTCCGAGGTGGTGCTCCTGGTCTGCCTGGTCACCACCGAGGACCGCTTCGCCGAGGTGCAGCGGGCGGTGCGCGCCGACCTCTCGCTGCCGCCGGTGCACGCCACCCCCTACGCGGTGGTGCGCGCCGGTGCAGGAATGCTCGCGGCCGCCCTGCGTCCCGAGGTGGATGACGCGGAGCCGGCCCAGCGGGAGGGCATCGATCGCGCGGCGGCCCGGGAGCTGGTGGAAGCGCTGACTCCCTCGCCCGCCGCGTCCGCCGTGGATCTCTCCACCGCCGAGATCACCGCGCTGCTTGCCGCCTACGGCATCGACCAGCTGAGCAGCCGCCGGATCACCGATGCCGAGGACGCCCTCGCCCAGGCGGCGGAGATCGGCTATCCGGTCGCGCTGAAGTCCACGGACCCCGTGCTGCGCCATCGCGCTGATCTCGGCGGGGTGCGGCTCGACATCCCCGACGCGGTCCAGCTGCGCCACGCCGTCGACTCGATGCGCCGTGACCTGTCCTATTCGAGCGCACCGCTCGAGGTCCAGGCGATGGCCCCCGCCGGGGTGCCGATGGTGGTGCGCAGCGTCGAGGATCCCTCTCTCGGCCCGGTGGTCTCGCTGTCGGTGGCGGGGGATGCCACCGATCTGCTCGATGACATCGCCTATGCGATCCCGCCCTTCAGCGAGAGCGCCGCGGCACGGCTGGTGGACGCTCCCGCCACGGCCGTGAAGCTCCGGGGAATGCGCGGCCTGCCCCCGGCGGATCGGGAGGCGCTCGCCGATCTGGTGGTCCGCATCGGCCTGCTCGCGGAGGACCTTCCCGAGGTGGCCTCCCTCGAGCTGTACCCGGTGCTGGTGGCGCAGGACGGCCTCACCGTGATCGGTGCCCGGGTACGGCTGGCACCCCCGCCCAACCGCACCGATGGGGCCCGACGCACGCTGTCCGGCCCACCGGGGTCCTGAGCCGCGCCGCCCATCGAGTCGGAGCGTGGAACAATGACGGGATGACCACCGCACTTCCCACCGATCTACTCAAGGCTCTCGAGACCGCCGGGTACTTCCCACAGGCGGCAGCCCAGAGCCTGGAGCGTTCGCTGCGAGGCCGCGCTCCGGTCGCCCATCTGGTGCGGCCCGAGACCACCTTCGACGGGCCGGAGGTGCGCCGCCACCTCACCGTCGTGGTGCTGACCCCCACGCACCTCCTGATCACACACCTCGATGACGATCCGGCCGATGCGCTCAACCCCAGCCAGGTGGTCTCCACCACCGAGCGGATCCGGCTGCAGCGGATCACCGCGACCGGCCTCTCGCAGGTCTTCGACACCGATGGGCAGCTCAACCCCGGCCGGGAGTCCGAGATCACCCTGGGCATCACCTGGGACGGCAGCCGCCGCCTGGACCTCGAGCGGGCAGTGTGCGAGGACCCCGGCTGCCAGCTGGATCATGGGTACACCGGCACCATCGCCCCCTCGGATCTCGCCCTGCGGGTCAGCGCCCTGGCCGATGGCGCCGGCGCGGTCGAGGAGGCCCTGGCCTTCCACGACCAGCTGATCGACGCGATCGACGCGGTCGGGGCCTGAGCCGGCGTGCGTGCCACAGGTCCCGGACCCCGCCACCGCGACGCACCCGGAGCGATGGAGGACTGGCCCGCCGACCTGCTGCCGCCGCCCTTCACCGGCGGCGCACGGCCCGGCCTCCTGGATGTCCTGCGCCCGCTGGTCGAGAAGCCGAAGCCCGGCCGGGACCTCGTGGTGCTGCTCGACGGGCTCGGCGCAGATCTGCTGCGTGAGCACCGGTCGCTCACGCCGACTTTGCGTCGCCTGGAGGCGCAGACCCAGCGGATCCGCACCGTGGCCCCCTCGACCACCTCCAGCGCCATGGTCTCGCTGCAGACCGGCGCTGCACCGCTCGAGCACGGGGTCCTCGGCTATCTCACCTACGACCCGCAGACAGGCCGCAGCCTCAATCAGATCAGCGGAGCGAATTGGATCGACCCGCGTGCCTGGATGCCGCTGCCGACCCTGGTCGGCTCCGGCTCTCGCCGGGCGGTGCAGGTGGGGCCGAGCAAGCACGCCGGCTCCCATCTGAGCGGCGTGGCCTACCGGGGCTGGGAGTTCCTCGGCCACGGGCGCACCGACCGTGTCGACGTCGTCCGTGCCGCCCTGCGTCGCGCTGGCGCCGACGGGCTGGTGCATCTCCATGTCGATGACGTCGACCACGCCGGACATCGCCACGGGGTCGACTCCATGCAGTGGCGTGACGCGCTGGCCGAGGTGGACTCCCTGATCGGGACGCTGCTGCGGCGACTGCCTCGCGGCACCCGGATCCACCTCACCGCAGACCACGGCATGGTCGACACGTCACCTGAGCTCACCACGGACCTCGCGGACCACCCGCAGATCCTGCGCCTCATCCATGAGGTCTCAGGCGAGGCCCGCGCGCTGGCGCTGCATGCGGTCCGCGGCGACGGTGCGGCTGAGGAGCTCGCGGCTCAGCTCGCAACGCTGCTGGGGGAGCGGGCCCTGGTGCTGCCGCGCGAGGACATCCTCGCCAGCGCCCTGCTGGGACCGGCCGGAGCTGAGGTGACCGAGCGGGTCGCGGGCCGCGTCCCGGATGTGCTGGTGCTGTCCCGGGGACGCTGGAGCGTCGACGACTTCTCCCGGCGACCGGACTCCGCACGGCAGATGGTCGGCGTGCACGGATCGCTCACCGCGGCCGAGTCCTGGGTGCCGCTGCTGCACACCGAGGTCTGAGCAACCCCTCCAGCTCAGGCCCAGCCCTGTTCGGGCTCAGTCCTGCTTCGAGCCGTTCGACCCGAAGACGATCTCGTCCCAGCTCGGCATCGAGGCGCGCTTGCTCTTCGGTCGCGGCTTCTTCGTGCTCTTCGATGGCGTGCCCGCGGCGTCTCCCGCAGGCTTCTCTGAGCTCGCTGAGCTACCTGAGCCCTCTGAACTCTCCGCCGGTTCCGCGCCCGCGGCGCCGGGGATCACCGTACCGACGGCGTCGAATCCGGGCAGCGGGGTGAGATCGATCGTGTCCTGGTACTGGATCTCGTCTTCGGCCGTGTCGGCAGTGTGCCCTGCCTCAGGATCCAGGTCGCCCTGGTCCTCGTCGGTGCCGTCGGACTCCGGGGTCGCGGTGAGGTCGTCCTCGTGATCGCTCTGGGTGGAGTGCTCCTCCAGCGCCTCGAGGTCGGCGTCGTCGTCGGCGTGTCCCGACTCGACGGACTGGGCTGTGAGGTCCGTCTCGGACGGCTCGGGCTGGGAGTCCTCGTCGAGCCCGGACCAGACGGTCGCGGAATCGTCGGGGCGCGGCACGGAGCGCAGGCCGCGACGTGCGTTGAGGGCATCGAGCTCCTGGTCGTCGATCACGGAGGCGTGATCGTCGACCGAGGGGTGGTCCTCGGCCACGGTGCGGCGTGCATTCCAGCCGCGGGCGCGCGAGGGCGCCGCCGGGCTGCCCTCGAGCGACCCGTCCGCCTCGAGGTCGTAGACCGCGCTCTTGACGGCCTGGAGCCGTCCCCGGCCGCGCGACGGCTCGGAGGGCGCGTCCTCGTCGCTGATCCAGCGCGCCTCATCGTCCACCGGCGAGACGGTGCGGTTGTCGATGTCGGCGACCCAGTGCGCCTGCCGGGTGCGCCCGCCGGCGGAGAAGGTCAGCTCGAGCGTCCAGGTGCCGTCCTGGCGCCGCCAGGCGTCCCAGGCGGTCTCCCCGGTCGCCTCCCGGGCGGCGAGCCGCTCGGCGACGACGTCCTGCAGTGCAGGACCCCCGCGGCCGACGGGGAAGGTGCGGGCACGGGAGGCGGTCCACTCACGCTCGGCGAGCACCGGGCCTTCGTAGCGGCGCACTCGCTCGAGCGGGATCTCGGAGGCGTCGGCGATGTCCTCGGCGCTGCGGCCGGAACGGAGCATCGCCTGGATCTCGCGCGGACGGACGGGGGTGGAGTCCGCGGCCTGGATCATGTTCAGGGCCGGGCGGTCCGAACGGACCGCCGCCCGGAGCGCCCGGTCGATGCGCAGCGTGTACCGCTCGCCGTCGGAGTCGACCAGGAGCAGATGTTCCCCGTCGTCATGGATCCCGTCGAGTTCGAGCTCGCGCATCGTCGTCCTCTCCGTCGGAGCCTGGTCGCTTGCATGCAGAAGTCTAGGCCGTGACCATATCGTGCACGGCCCCGCGGTGCCGGTTCCCGGGGGTGCGGGCGTCGGCGTGTTGCGGGCTGCGGTGGACGCCGTGTTGTGAGTCGCAGGCCGCTCTGCAATAATGCCGCCGCATTCAGCGTTGAGACCCGGGCCGACCAGAAGTGGCCCGCGAGGACTCACCGGCGCGGAACTGCCCCAGCCACCCAGGTCGGATGAACCCCGATGACAACCAGGAACGGACCGTAGATGGCCACTGATTACGACGCCCCGCGCAAGAACGACGACGAATCGAATGACGACTCCATCGAGGAGCTGAAGGGTCGCCGGAACGAAGCGGCGACCCCCACCGTCGATGAGGACGAGGCGGATGCCGCCGACTCCTATGAGCTCCCCGGTGCCGATCTCTCGGGCGAGGAGCTCTCCGTGCGGGTGCTGCCCCGCCAGGCGGACGAGTTCACCTGTGCGAGCTGCTTCCTCGTGAAGCACCGCAGCCAGATCGACCACGTCGAGGGCACTCTCATCATCTGCAAGGAGTGCGCCGCGGCGTGATCCTGCTCGTCCCATGACGACGACGGCGCCACCTCCCGACCGGGAGGTGGCGCCGTCGTCGTTCTACGGGCTGGCGCATCGTGGGTCCTGGGTCCTGGGTCCTGG
>NZ_JBQDLF010000037.1:0-42684 GCF_052095815.1 Brachybacterium sp.
CCTACCCGACCCGACACGCCAGCGGCGTGGCCCACCCCAACTCTGGCACAGGGGTACGACACTCTCGCTCGGCCGCACCATGAGTGACCGCAACTCGTCGATCCACCTGCGCACGACGAGCCTGACGCGTCGTCGCCCCTGAAGCCGATCGGGCTCTCCTCGACGGCTTCTATCGCGCGTCAGAACTGGTGACAGGACTTGATCCTTGCTCTGGGGCGCGAAGGAGTGCAGGACGGCGAGCCCCCCGAACAGCATGTTGCGACCGACAGCTTACGCCTCGGCCGCCGCAGTTCTCGTGCGCCGCGTGTGCACCGTCTCGTGGCTCAGATGAACTTTCTCGCAGCACTCGCCTCGCGTTCGCAGTCGAGTGCGACGCCGCACCCCGCGTCCACGCTCGATCGGGCTTCTCACGCGCATCGTCCGCGCGCGCTCGCGTGGAGCGGATGTTCCGCTGATCCTCCGTCGAGGACCTCGGAGAACAACGAAGGCCGCTGACCAGGATCTTCATCCTGGCCAACGGCCTTCAAGGAGTGGAGCTAGGGGGATTCGAACCCCCGACCTTCTCATTGCGAACGAGACGCGCTACCAACTGCGCCATAGCCCCATGTCGCTGGGCGACCCCGATAGATTAGCATCGCGGCTGCGGTGCTGTCGCATCGTGATCCGCGCCTTGACGAAGGTCACAGGGGAGGTCACAGCGGAGGTCACAGCGGCGGTCACAGGGGAGGTTGCAGAGGAGGCAAGGCGGCGTTCGCAGCGTTCACCCGGCGCGCACCGCGCCGAGCTCACCGCTGCGCGTCGCGCAGCTCCTGGAGTTCCTCCTGCACGGTGTCGAGCACCGCGAGGCGCTCCTGCCCGGTGCAGGCCACATAGGCGGGCTGGAGGTGGTCGGGGCGCTCCACACCGTCGTCGCCGGGCCAGGTGCGCAGCGAGCCACCGGCGCGGCGCAGGATGTGGAAGCCGGCCGCCACGTCCCAGGAGTTGATCGCGGTCAGGGCCGTCGCGTCGGCCCAGCCGGCGGCGACATAGGCGAGCTCGAGCGCCGCCGAGCCGAGGTGCCGCACCGCGGAGACCTCGTCCTCGAGGGAACGGAGGGAGCGTGCCGCATAGTCGGGGAACTGGGAGCCGACGCGCTGACCGGGGAACCCTGCCAGCACCAGGGCGTCGGGTGCCGGCCGCGTGGCGCGTGGGCGCAGCACTCGACCGTTCAGGGTCGCGTCGCCATCTGCCGCGGCGAACACCTGGCCGAGCACCGGAGCGTCGATCACGCCGGCGACCAGCTCGTCGCCGATCGTCACACCGATCGAGATGCAGAACAGCGGCAGGCCAGCGGCGAAGTTGCTGGTGCCATCGATGGGGTCTACGTAGAAGCTGACCGCCGGCTCGTCACTGGTGTCTCCGGCAGGCTGCTCGGCGGGACGCTCCCCGCCCTCCTCGCCGACGATCCGGGCGCTGGGCAGCAGCCGTCGCAGCTCGGAGACGATGATCTCTTCGCTCGCCCGGTCGTGCTCGGTGACGATGTCGTGGCTGGAGGTCTTGTACTCGCGGGCCAGGCCGTCGCGGTCCAACCCGCGGATGTACTCGGCTGCCGCGAAGGCTGCGGCGGTCGCGATGTCCAGCAGGTGCGAGGGCGAGGGGACGGCGGCGGACGGGGGACGGGGCGCGTTGGTGTTCATCGCGGCCAGGCTAGCCCGCACCGCGCGGTCCCGGGCGGGAGGACGGGGTGCGGACAGCCGGCCCCTGGGCCACTCTCCGGCTGTGTCCTCCCGCCGAACTCCCCCGCTCACCCCAGCAGGTGGCGCAGGTACGGGCTCATCAGCAGACCGTCGGGGTCCGCGGCCTCGCGCACGGCCCGAAAATCGTCGAAGCGTGGATGGAGCCGGGCGAGCTCACGGGCACCGAGCCAGTGCTGCTTGCCCCAGTGGGGGCGGGCGCCGAAGTTCGCGAGAGTCCGTTGCACCAGCAGCAGGTACGGGCCCGCCTCCTCTGCGTGATAGCGGTGAGCGGCGAGATAGACGGTGTCGCGCTGATAGGCGGTGGACAGCCACACATCATCGGCCGCGGCGCGGCGGATCTCGAGCGGGAAGGTCACGCGAACGCGCTCTGACTCGATACGGGAGCGCAGCGCCACGAAAGCCTCCTCGAAGCGCTCCGCGGGCAGGGCCCATTCGGACTCGTGGAACCGCACTCGCCGCGGTGCCGCGTAGACGGTGGCGGAGTCGTCGACCACCCGGGAGCCGGCGAACGAGCGTGAGGCGATCTCGGCGACGGGTCTGCTCAGCCGCGGCACCAGAGCCGCTGCGCGGCACAGCAGCTCCCAGGCGCCGTTGCCGAGCACCTCCTGCTGCAGGAGCTCAGCCGCCCGAGCGGGGCGCTCCCGCAGGGCATCGGCCGGCAGCCGATGCATGGTGCGCACGGTCGCCCGGTCGGTGCGGGGGAACCAGAAGATCTCGTGGTGGTCGTTCCTGAAGGAGTCCGCGAGGAAGGATCCGACGGCGGGGTCGAGCGCCCGGGTGCTCTCGACGAGCTCGAGGCGGTAGGCCGGCACGCACTGCAGGGTGACCTCGAGCACCACCCCGATCGTGCCGAGCCCCAGCCGTGCCGCCGCGAAGAGCTCGGGGTCCCTGGTCGGGGAGGTGTCCACGACCGAGCCGTCCGTCAGCACCAGCCGCAGGGCGCGCACCATCCCCGCGAAGCCCGTGAAGGTCGCTCCGGTGCCATGAGTGCCGGTCTGGATCGCCCCGGCGATCGACTGCCGGTCGATGTCCCCCATCACCGACAGCGCGAGCCCGTAGGGGGCCAGCAGCTCGGCGACCGCCCACAGCCGTGTTCCGCCGCGCAGCGTGACCAGCCCGGTGGCCGGGTCCGCGCTGACCAGACCCTGGTAGCCGTCGAGGCTCAGGGTGATCCCGTCGGTCGCGACGAGCGCGGAGAACGAGTGCCCGCCGCCGAGCACCCGCAGGGAGCAGCCGCGGGCGCGGGCGGCGTGCACCGCCTCGACCACCCCGTCCTGTGAGGTGGGGCGCAGCTCCTGCTGCGGAGTCCAGCGCACAGCTCCGCTCCAGGTGCGCATCGACGTGCTGCTCGTCCTCATCGGCCGCTCCTCCGGGGCTCGCTGGATGGTCCGCCCGCGGCCCGGAGGGCACCGGTGCGAGAAGGGTTCAGAGGAAGACTGCACCCTCACCGCGGTAGGTGGGGAGAAAACCGGAGATCTCCTCGCCCTGCACGAGGACGTACGCCGCGAAGTGCTCGGCAGGTTCGCCCGCCTTCGCATGCCGCAGCCAGACGGTGTCCCCGACGCGGAGGGCGTCGGCCGCGGGACCGATGACGGGAGTCTGCACCTCCCCCGCCGCCTCCTGCGGGGCGAAGGCGAGGCCGGGTGGATGCGCGATGGTGGGCAGGCGATCCTCCGCCGGCACACCGCTGGCGATCCAGCCGCCGCCGAGCAGGGTCGCGACCCCCGGGGCCGGCCTGCGCACCACGCTCACGCCGAGCAGCAGCGCGGCATGCGGGGTGAAGTCCCGGTAGTGGTCGAACAGCCCCGGACCGACCAGCCCGGAACCGGCGGCGATCTCCGTGACGGCTCCTTCCGCGGCGGTGGACTCGATCGAACCGGTGCCGCCGCCGTTGACGAACTCGAGCTCGACGAGATCGCTCACCGTGGCGACCACCTCTGCGCGTCGGGCAGCGACGTCTGGGCGGGAGAGGCGCTTCATGGCCCGCACCGCGGCACCGTACGGGGTCGCGGCCGCGTCGGTCACCCCGGCGACGTGCCCCTCATACGCCATCAGCCCCACCAGGGCGAGTCGTGGCCGGGCCAGCACCTCGCGGGCGAGAGCGACGGCCTGATCGACGCTCCGCACGGGTGACCGCAGCGCTCCGAACCGCAACCCGGGAAGACCGGGAAGAGGGGCATAGGAGACGTCGAGCTCGAGCGCGATCCGGATTCGCCGCCCTCCCGCACGGGGGTGGAGATCAGCGGTGGCATCCAGGATCAGGTCGAGCTGCGCGGACTCGTCGACCATCAGCGTGATGGCGTCCAGGGCCTCCGGGCGGGTCGCGAGGCGTCGCAGCGCCCCGCGCTCGGCAGTCGGGTAAGCGACGACGACGTCCCGGGCGCCGTGGTGCACGAGCCACAGCGCCTCAGGGAGTGTGAAGGCGAGGATGCCCGCGTACCCGGGCCGGGCGAGCACCCGCTCGAGCAGGCCTCGCACTCGCAGGGATTTCGAGGCGACGCGCAGCGGGGTGCCGGCGGCGCGGCGCGCGAGGTCCGCGGCATTGGCGTCGAAGGCGTCGAGGTCGAGCACCGCGACCGGCCGCTCGTGGATGCCCGTGCGAGCGAGCAGCTCGTCGAGGTCCTCGAGACGGCGGCCTTCGAGCATCTCAGGCCCGTCGGCGGGCGAGGATCTCGTCGAGATGGAGGTCCTGGGCTGGTGCGAAGGTCTCGTCGACCGCCTCGAGCTCCTCGACCTGTCCGCTCTCCAGCGGCACCGAGGTGGCCAGCATGCTCTGACGATGGGCGGCATGGCGGGTTGCGAGGTCGTCCACCTCGCCCCGCAGCGTGTAGGTGGGACGGGGCACAGAGCGGGGAGTCCACTCCCCCGGCCGGGTGGTCCGCTGGAGGGCGCGCTCGGCGGCATCCTCGAGTGGAGTGCTCTCGGCCGGTGCAGAAGAAGCGACGGGCTCGACGGCGTCGACCACCGTCGCCGGGGTGGTCGAGCTGTCCGCTGCAGTCGCACGGCGGCGGGCGGTCTCCTGCTCAGCTCGCTCCTGGCGGGCGCGGGTCGCGGCGAGAGTCTGCCGAGACCTCCGCTCGAGCTCGCTTCGGCGCAGCCCCACCAGGTAGATCGCGGTGCCGGTCAGCGCGATCACCGGCAGCCACCAGGTGACGGTCTCGGCGACGGCGAGGCCGATCAGCACTGCCGTGACGAGAAGCATGCCGACCAGCACGAGGCGCAGCAGACGGCGGGAGCGGGCACGCTCCTGGACAGGGTCGATGCGGGTACCCGGCTCGGCATCGAATCGGGGACGACGCGTGGGATCGGCGGGGCGCAGGAGCAGACGGTCCTGAGACATGGGCGGGTTCACCTCGGTAGGCATGCGGCGGGCGTGGACGGCCGCGGAGAGGTCCCGCGCCTGGGAGGTCATCTCGGCCTCGTCCGCGGCGCGGGCACGGCCCATCACCTCACGACGGCTTGCTGTGCGCGGCAGGGCATAGGCCAGCCACAGCAGCAGCAGGATGCCGAAGAGGACGGCTCCAAGATTGATCGACTCCACACCCACACACTAATGACACGACTGTGATTCCCCTGGTCACGTCGTGGGCGTGTCGGGAGGAAACTCTCGTTGAAGTCGTCTCAGCACTCCGCGGCCGTCATCACCCGTGACCACTTCCTCCGCGGTGAGGGCGAAGACGAGGTGGTCGCGCCACGCGCCGTCGACATGGATCGCCGCGCGCCGCATCCCCTCCGGCCGCAGGTGGAGCTTCTCGACCACGCGCAGGCTCGCGACGTTCTCAGGGCGCACCGTGACCTCGATGCGATGCAGTCCGAGCTCGGCGAAGAGGTGATCGATGACCAGTGCCACCGACCGCGGCACCAGACCACGCCCCGCCTCCTCGCGGTCGATCCAGTATCCGAGCACCGCGGAGCGCAGTGCGCCGTACTGGATCGGGCCGGCGGTGATCTGCCCGAGGACCGCGCCGCCCCGGCGCGTGATCGCGAGCGGGAGGTGGGTCCCCAGTCGTGCCTGCTCCTCGTTCCAGCGCCGGAGGGTGCGGAAATTGATCGGGGCCCGGCGGCGCTCAGGATCGCTTGCGTCCCACGGACGCAACCAGTCGGCATTGCGCTCTCGCAGCCGGTCGAAGTCGGTGCGATCCCACCGCCGCAGGGGTCGTAGGGTCAGCTCCCCGTCGTGCAGGGCCAGCGGCCACACGTGAACCATCGCGTCATCGTAGTCGGCCACGTCCCCACCGACTGTCCCTTCCCCACCGACACGCCATCCCTGGAGTCCAGCTGTCCCTGGAGTCCCAGCCGTCCCTGGAGTCCCAGCTGTCCCTGGAGCCTCAGCTGCTCCTGGAGCTCATATGCCCCATATGGGAGCCTGTCCCCATGGATCCCGAGATGCTGGCCTCGAAGAAGCGGGAGCTGCGCAGGCAGCTGCGAGCCCATCGGGCTGCGGCCTATGGCGGGGAGCACGGTGCGGCCCGACGGGCCAGCGAAGCTCAGCAGCTGCTCGGGCACGCCTCACCCCTGATCACCGCCGTCGAGGCGGCCGTGACCGCGGCGCGGGCTGCAGGGACGGCGCTGCCGCTGGTCGCCGCCTATCACCCCACTCCCTCAGAGGCCGATGTGATGCCGCTGGCCCGCCGACTCGCGCAGGCGGGGGCCCGCCTGGTGTTCCCCGCCGCCGACGCCGGCACCGAGCTCGAATGGATCGCGTGGGACGGCGACTCCGACTTCCAGGACTCCCCCGGGCGCGGCTTCGGCAAGGAACCGCGCGGTGAGCGCCTGGGCACCGGCGCTCTCCACGAGGTGATGCTCGTGCTCGCCCCCGCCGTGGCCGTGGACCGCTCGGCGACCCGGATCGGTCACGGGGCGGGCTATTACGACCGTGCGCTGACCACGATCCCGCCGAGTGCACAGGTGGTGGCGGTGATCCACCCGAGCGAGCTGCTCGAAGAGGGGGCCCTGGTGCGCGGCGAGCATGATGTGCCGATCCCGCGCGTGCTCACGGCCGACGGTCTGGTCTCGCTGATCACGTCCGAGGGATCCTGAGGGCTCTGCAGTCGTAAGATGGTCGGCGGTCGGCCCTGCGGCGGACCCGTGCCCATCGATCATCCCGGAGGATCCCGCGTGCCCACGTACGTCTATGCCTGCAAGAGCTGCGCGCATCGTTTCGAGCAGTACCAGAGCTTCAGTGAAGATTCCCTGGTGACCTGTCCGGAGTGCGCAGAGGATGCGCTGCGCAAGGTCTTCGACTCGGTCGGCATCGTCTTCAAGGGATCGGGCTTCTACTCGACCGACTCCCAGACCTCGGGCGCGTCCACCTCCTCCACGGGCTCCGCGAGCTCCGCTGGCGGCGAGTCCACGAGCTCCTCCGCGCCTGCCACTGCCACCGAGTCGAGCACCGCCTCCGCCCCGGCCGCCGCATCGACCACCAGCGCCCAGCCGGTCCCCGCCGCAGCCTCCTGATCTCGCGCCCTGCCCGGGCCCTCTCACCGGGTCGGGATGCACAGCTCATCCCTTCCGCGACCGTTCCTCCCCACCGGGAGGTCATCCACCGCGAGGCCTCCAGCGCCCCGCAGCTACGGTCGGCGACCTAGCGTCCAGGCATGCTCTCCCGACTCCGCAGTCATCTTCCCCACTGGCGCCGTGCACTGCGCCGCCGTCGACGCCTGCTGGCACTGCTGGCCCTCGCGGTCGCGGTCACGGCGGTGCTGCCCTCGCTCCTGCCACCTTCGGCCCGGGGTGTTCAGGTGATCGTCGCGGACGAGGACCTGCCCGCCGGGACGGTGTTGGGACCGGAACATCTGCGCACGGTGCGCACGGCGGAACAGCTGCTTCCCGCAGAGGCCCCGACCGCAGCCGAGCACGTGCTCGGTCGCGCCACCACCCATTCGGTTCCTGCCGGCGCCCCGCTCCTGGACGTTTTCCTCTCCGGAGAGGGACAGCCATCGCTCCCCGAGGGCGCGGTGCTGATGGTGGTTCCCATCCCCGATCTGCTCGCCCCGCATCTGAGTCCGGGGACCCGTGTCGAGCTGCTTCCCGCGGATCCCGCTCTGGACTCCCCCGGTGCCATCACCGCCCAGGTGGTCGAGGCCGCCCCGACGACTCCCTCCACCGTCGGGCTGGGAGGTGCCGGCTCCGGTTCGACCCAGATCCTGGTGGCCGTGGACCGTGCCAGTTCTGGAGAACTGGCTCACGCTCTCGGCGCGGGCACCGTCATGGTCGCGGTGATCGGCTAGAGTCCGTGCGGAACCGCTAGCGCGGATCCTCCCCATCCCCGACCCGAGAAGGATGACCCCATGAAGGGTTTCAAGAACTTCGTCATGCAGGGCAACGTCATCGACCTGGCGGTCGGTGTCGTCATCGGCGGCGCCTTCACCGCTCTGATCGGTGCGTTCGTCGCCAATCTGATCCAGCCCGTGATCAACGTCTTCGGCGGCACCAACGTCAACGGACTCTCGTTCAAGATCATCGACGCGAATGAGGCCACCCGGGTGGACCTCGGTGCTGTCCTCTCCGCGGTCATCGCCTTCCTGATCACCGCTGCCGTCGTCTACTTCGTCTTCGTGCTGCCGATCTCCAGCGCACGCAAGCTCGATCGCAAGCGTCGTGGCCTGCCCGAGGAGGAGGAGACTGCGGTGTCCGAGGACATCGTCCTGCTCACCGAGATCCGTGACGCGCTCACGGCGCAGCGTGGTGGCCCCGTCCAGCCCGGCGGCACCACCCCGCAGGTCTGACTCACATGAGCGGTGCTTCGGCACCATCGTCCACCGGCGCGGGTCGGGACCATCGGGTCCCGGCTCGCGCCGTTTGCGATGCCTCCCCCGCCGCGCCCGCCTCACCCGCCTCACCCGCACCGGAGCCGGTGCCCTCCCCCATCGATGAAGACTCAATCGACGCCGTCATCTCCTGGTTCTCGCGCACCGGGCGCGACCTCCCCTGGCGCCATCAGGGGGTCTCCGCCTGGGCCATCCTGGTCTCCGAGGTGATGCTCCAGCAGACCCCGGTGGTCCGGGTGCTGCCACGATGGCGGGAATGGATGAGCTGCTGGCCGACTCCCGCCGATCTCGCCGACGCCCCGACCGCTGAGGTCCTGCGCCGCTGGGATCGGCTGGGCTATCCCCGGCGGGCACTGCGGCTGCAGGAGTGCGCCCGCGCGATAGTGCGTGAGCACGGTGGGGAGGTGCCCATCGGCGAGGAGGTGCTGCGTTCGCTGCCCGGGGTTGGTGAGTACACCGCCGCTGCGGTCACCGCCTTCGCGCATCACCGTCGGGCCGTCGTCGTGGACACCAATATCCGGCGCGTGCTGACCCGCTCCCGTCGAGGTCGAGCGCTCCCGGACCGCTCCTACAGCGCGGCCGAGCGCAGCCTCGCCGCCCGCAGCCTGCCCTCCCAGCCGGAACGCTCCGTCGCCTGGAACCAGGCGGTGATGGAGCTGGGGGCGCTGGTCTGCACGGCACGGTCACCGCGCTGCGAGGAATGCCCGCTGGCCGCCCAGGGCTGTGCATGGCTGGCTGCGGGACGCCCCGCCCCGGAGACGGACACCCGACGGCGCCAGGCCTTCGAGGGTACGGATCGGCAGATGCGGGGCATGATCATGGCGCTGCTGCGCCGAGACGGCACCGCGACCGAGAAGGAGCTGCTCGACCTGGACCGGGACGATACGGCTCGGGTGCAGCGCTGCGCCGAGTCGCTGCTGAGCGACGGCCTCGCCGTCTCACAGGGCACCGGCCTGCGCCTGCCCTGACCCTGCACCTTTGATCCTGCACCTTTCCAGAAGGGCACGATCGCACGCTCGCTCAAGGCTGAGCAGGTGTGCCGAGCGCTGTTCAGCGCTCGCGGTCCAGGAGCTTGATCATTCGCGTGTTCCCGAGGGTGTTGGGCTTGACCCGAGCGAGATCGAGGAATTCCGCGATCCCCTCGTCCAGTGAGCGCAGCAGCTGGTTGTAGAGCTCGGGGTCCACGCTCTCGCTCATCACCTCGAAACCGTGACGGGCGAAGAATTCCACCTCGAAGGTCAGGCAGAACACCCGCTGCAATCCGAGCTGGAGGGCACGCTCGAGCAGGGCCTCCAGCAAACGGTGGCCCAGGCCGGTTCCCCGCTGTTCGTCGTGGACCGCCAGGGTGCGCACCTCGGCGAGGTCCTCCCACATCACGTGGAGGGCACCGCAGCCGATCACCCGGCCGTGTTCGTCGGTCGCGACCAGGAATTCCTGGATCGACTCGTAGTAGGACACGAGGTCCTTGCCCAGCAGCACCCCGGTATGGGTCATGGGCTCGACCAGCGAGTTGATCGCTCGCACGTCGGCGGGCAGGGCGGGGCGGATGCTGATGCTCATGCGGGGCTCTCCTCGCCTCGGGCCGCGCTCGGAGATTCGGCGCTGACAGCGATCGGTTCACCGCCCGGCAGCCCGGGACGGGACTGCGTGCGGAATGGATCTGAGTCAGCGGGAGCCTGGACGTCGGGCTGCTGGGATGGGTCGGGCTCTGCCGTGCTCAGTTCAGCTGAGAGGCTCACTGCGGCGGAGTGCTCGGTGGCGGACTGCTCAGGGGCATCGGGCGTGGCTGCGGACTGCGGGGCAGTGGACTCCTCGAGCGCGGCGTCCCGCTCCGTATCCGCGTTCGTGTCTGCCTCTGCCGCGCGTCGCTCCGCACGCCGGTCCAGCGCACGGTGCACAGCTGTGATCAGCCGTTCGACGAGCAGGGCCATCACCACGGCAGCGATCAGCGCGACCGTGATTCCCAGCAGGTGGTTGTCCTCGAACCAGGCACCGGCGAGGGCACCGATCGCACAGGAGTAGACCGCCCAGACGAAGGTGGACAGCAGGGAGCGGGGCCAGAAGTTCCGGTGGGGATAGTGCACCGCGCCGGCGACGAGGTTGACCGCTGTGCGGCCGAAGGGGATGTAACGAGCGGTCATGAGGAAGACCAGAGCCCGCTTCTGCAGGCCCCGGTCGGCGGCCTCGACGGCGGCGCGCCCCTTGCCCTCGCGCAGGAACTTGAAGCGCTCGTAGCCGATCTTGTTGCCGACCAGGTAGCCGACGTTGTCCCCAGTCCAGGCTCCGAGCCAGGCGGCAAGACCGATCAGGAGGATCGAGGGCCTGCCCGAGCTCGACCAGAGGGAGGAGAGGGTGACGATCGTCGATTCGCTGGGCACCGACGGGAAGAAGCCATCGAACGCAGCGAATCCGTACACCACGAGATAGACCCACCAGGCATCAGCAAGGGTCAGGATCCAGGATTCAAGCTGGCCAGTCAGCGACAGCAACCAGTCGATCACGTGAGCTATCGGTCCTCTCCATGGGAATCCGCGGTCAGCCGCTCCGGAGCAGCAGGTCTCACGGGCCGTCAGCCGCTCCGGAGCAGCAGGTCTCACGGGCCGTCAGCCGCTCCGGAGCAGCAGGTCTCACGGGCCGTTCGTGTGCGCCGCCGAGGTCAGCGCTGCGCAGCACCGGTGCCGGCCTCACCCCGAGAGGGTGGGGCCGGCACCAGCCGAGATCAGGCGCTGGCTTCCGCGCTGTCCGTGCCCGGTGCATCCGAGCCTTCGGTCTGCGTCACGACGTCCGCGCGAGCCTGAGTCATCGACTCGAGGTCGACGACCTCGGAGATCGGTTCCAGGGTGCCGTTCTCGCCACGGCGGGTGAAGGTGAGCTCGCCCAGCAGGCCCTCGCCCTCGGCGTCGACGACGATCTCGTCGCCGACCTGGATCTGACCGAACAGGATCCGCTCGGAGAGCGTGTCCTCGATGTCGCGCTGGATGGTGCGACGCAGCGGTCGCGCACCGAGCACGGGGTCGTACCCCTTCTCGGCCAGCAGGCTCTTGGCCCCCGTGCTGAGGCTGAGCGACATGTCCTTGTCCTGGAGGCGCTTCTGGAGCTTGGCGATCTCCAGATCGACGATCTGGACGATCTCCGCCATCGAGAGCTGCGGGAAGACCACGACATCGTCGACACGGTTGAGGAACTCGGGCTTGAAGTGCTGCTTGAGCTCCTCGTGGACCTTCGACTTCATCCGCTCGTAGTCGGTGGAGAGGTCGCCGCCCGCGGTGAAGCCCAGGGACACGCCCTTGGCGATGTCCCGGGTGCCGAGGTTGGTGGTCATGATGATGATCGTGTTCTTGAAGTCCACGACCCGACCCTGGGAGTCGGTGAGGCGACCGTCCTCGAGGATCTGCAGCAGCGAGTTGAAGATGTCCACATGGGCCTTCTCCACCTCGTCGAAGAGCACCACGGAGAAGGGCTTGCGGCGCACCTTCTCGGTGAGCTGGCCGCCCTCGTCGTACCCGACATAGCCGGGAGGCGAGCCGAACAGCCGCGAGGCGGTGTGCTTCTCGCCGAACTCGGACATGTCGAGCTGGATCAGCGACTCCTCGTCGCCGAAGAGGAACTCGGCCAGCGCCTTGGCCAGCTCGGTCTTGCCGACGCCCGTGGGCCCGGCGAAGATGAACGAGCCGCCCGGACGCTTGGGGTCCTTGAGCCCCGCACGGGTGCGACGGATGGCACGGGAGATGGCCTTGATGGCCTCGTTCTGCCCGATGACCCGCTTGTGCAGCTCGTCCTCCATGTTGAGCAGACGCGAGGACTCCTCCTCCGTCAGCTTCACGATCGGGATGCCCGTCGAAGCTGCCAGCACCTCGGCGATGACCTCTTCGCTGACCGTGGTGACGGCATCGGACTCGCCGTGACGCCAGGCCTTCTCCTTCTCCTCGCGCTCCGTCTTGAGCTTCTGCTCCTCGTCCCGCAGGGAGGCGGCGAGCTCGAAGTCCTGCCCGTCGATCGCCTCCTCCTTCTTCTTGCGGGTCTCCTCGATGCGCGCGTCGAACTCCTTGAGCTCGGGCGGCGCGGTGAGCCGACGGATGCGCAGGCGGGCCCCGGCCTCATCGATCAGGTCGATCGCCTTGTCCGGCAGGAAGCGGTCGTTGACGTAGCGGTCGGCGAGGTTCGCGGCGGCCACCAGGGCGGCATCCGTGATCGTGACCTTGTGGTGCGCCTCGTAGCGATCGCGCAGACCCTTGAGGATCTCCACGGTGTGCGCCACCGACGGCTCCTCGACCTGGATCGGCTGGAAGCGGCGCTCGAGCGCCGCATCCTTCTCGATGTGCTTGCGGTACTCGTCGAGGGTGGTCGCCCCGATGGTCTGCAGCTCGCCACGGGCCAGCATCGGCTTGAGGATGCTGGCCGCATCGATCGCGCCCTCGGCGGCACCTGCACCCACGAGGGTGTGGATCTCGTCGATGAACAGGATGATGTCACCGCGGGTGCGGATCTCCTTGAGCACCTTCTTCAGGCGTTCCTCGAAGTCGCCGCGGTAGCGGGAGCCGGCAACCAGGGAGCCCAGATCCAGGGTGTAGATCTGCTTGTCCTTGAGGGTCTCGGGCACATCGCCGGCGACGACGGACTGCGCGAGCCCCTCGACCACGGCGCTCTTGCCGACACCGGGCTCACCGATCAGCACGGGGTTGTTCTTGGTACGGCGGGAGAGCACCTGCATGACCCGCTCGGCCTCGTGCTCGCGGCCGATGACCGGGTCGAGCTTGCCCTCGCGGGCGGCCTGGGTGAGGTTGCGACCGAACTGATCCAGCACCAGAGATCCGGCGGGCTGACCCTCGGCGGGGCCGCCGGCATTGGCCGGCTCCTTGCCCTGGTAGCCGGAGAGGCGCTCGATGACTTCCTGGCGCACGGCCGACGGCTCTGCCTTGAGGCGGGAGAGGACCTTGACGGCCGTCCCCTCGCCCTCGCGCAGCAGACCGAGCAGGATGTGCTCGGTGCCGATGTAGTTGTGCCCGAGCTGCAGCGCTTCGCGCAGGCTCAGCTCGAGGACCTTCTTCGCACGCGGCGTGAAGGGGATGTGGCCGGAGGGCGTCTGATTGCCCTCGCCGATGATGTCGCGGACCTGCTCGCGCACGGCATCGAGGGTCACGCCGAGAGCCTCGAGGGCCTTGGCCCCGACGCCCTCGTTCTCGTGGATCAGGCCCAGCAGGATGTGCTCGGTGCCGATGTAGTTGTGATTGAGCAGCCGTGCCTCGTCCTGCGCCAGGACGACGACGCGGCGGGCGCGATCGGTGAAGCGTTCGAACATGGTCCTCCCCCGTCCGGTGGTGGTGATGGATCGAGACTACGCGGATCCGAGGAGGATGCATCGCCTGTTCGCCGCTGGCGTGATAGCTGTTCGCCGCAGGCGTGATCGGTCGTCATTCCTGGATGCCGGTGAGCGCTCACCGGACGATTCCACTCACGTTCCCCGCTCCACTCCCAGCGGCCGACATGCACCGCCGACCTGTCGGTCGAGCTGCGTCCCCGGACGGCGGCAGCCCCTAAGATGACCCACGTCATACTTTCTGCGTGAAGGAGCATCCCATGGGCGCCATCGTCGGCGGCATCATCCTGTTCGTGCTCGGAGCCATCTCCCGCTTCGCCCTCGAGTTCGACCTGCCGGGCGTGGACTCCACGATGCTCGGCACCATCCTGATGGTCGCCGGGGCGGTGCTCTTCGTCGTGGGCCTGCTGCTCTCACTGCGCTCGCGCAAGACCGTGGTCAACACCCAGAGCGCACCGGGGCACACGGTCTCGGAGCGTCGGGATCCCCCGCCCACCGTCTGACCGTCCTGTCTGACCGTTCCGCTGTCCTGTCTGACCGTCCCGTCTGACCGTTCCGTCTGACCCTCACCCCTCGTCCGACCAGAGGCGGCGCCCCGATCCGGGGTGCCGCCTCTGTCTGTCGTTGTCGGTGTTGGCGCAGGGACGGAACCGGCCAGGGGAAGGACAAGGGACCGACGGCGCGCACCTGAATGTCCACCGTCAGCCCGGGGGGATGAGGCGGCGGAGGGGCCCGGACACGGGATACGCTGGATGCCACGACCGCCCGGAGCCGCACGACGCGACGTGCCGACCGGCCTCGAGGCGCGTGACGTGCACAGCGAACGGAGAGATATGGCTGACCTGGACGTGACCCGTGCGGATGCGGTGCTGATCGGTGGAGGCATCGCCAGCGCGACCCTCGCCGCGATGCTCACCGAGCTCGAGCCGAGCTGGAACATCGTGGTCCTCGAACGGCTCCACGAGCTGGGTGCGGAGTCGAGCGACGCCTGGAACAACGCCGGCACCGGCCACAGCGCGCTCTGCGAGCTGAACTACACGCCGCAGGACGTCGACGGCTCCGTCAGCCCTGCCAAGGCGATCTCCATCAACGAGCAGTTCCAGGTCTCGAGGCAGTTCTGGGCGCATCTGGTGGAGAACGACCGCATCGGTGATCCGGCCAAGTTCATCCACACCGTCCCCCACATGAGCTTCGTGCATGGCATGGAGAACGTGGACTACCTGCGCCGTCGACATGAGGCGCTCGCCGCGAACCCGCTGTTCGACCGCATGGAGTTCACCACCGAGCACGCTCAGCTGGCCCAGTGGGCACCGCTGGTCTCCGAGGGCCGACCGGTCACCGAGACCATCGCGGCCACCCGTTCCGCCGACGGCACCGATGTCGACTTCGGGGCCCTGACCCGCCAGATGCTCGACTTCGCCTCCCGCACCGGCACCACGGTCTCGACCGGTTCCGAGGTAGTCGATCTGCGCCGCATGGGTGAGGACTGGGGCGTGATGGTCCGCTCCACCAAGGACGACTCGATCCGGGTGGTGCGCGCGCCGTTCGTCTTCGTCGGCGCCGGCGGCTACGCGCTGCCGCTGCTGCAGAAGTCGGGGATCGACGAGATCCGCGGCTTCGGCGGCTTCCCGATCTCCGGCCAGTGGCTGCGCTGCACCGATCCCGAGGTCATCGCCCGTCACGACGCGAAGGTCTACGGCAAGGCGGCGGTGGGTGCACCGCCGATGAGCGTCCCGCACCTCGACACCCGCTTCGTCGATGGAAAGCGTGCCCTGATGTTCGGCCCTTACGCCGGCTGGTCACCGAAGTTCCTCAAGACCGGCAGCTACACCGACCTCTTCGAGTCGATGAAGCCCTCGAACATCACCCAGATGATGGCGGTGGCTCCCCCGAACCTCGACCTCATGGTCTACCTCGGCTCGCAGCTCGCCGCCACCCACCACCAGCGCTTCGAAGCCCTGCGCGAATACATGCCCGCCGCGCACGAGGGCGACTGGGAGGAGATCACCGCCGGCCAGCGCGTCCAGGTGATCGCCCCTGACAGGGCCAAGCACGGCGTGCTGCAGTTCGGCACCCAGCTGATCACCGCAGCCGACGGCTCGATCGGCGGCATGCTCGGCGCCTCCCCCGGCGCTTCGACGGCCACCAGCATCATGCTGGGCCTGCTCGAGAAGATGTTCCCGCAGCGCATCGAGGCCTGGCGTCCCACGCTCACCCAGATGGTCCCGAGCTGGGGCCGATCGCTCTCCGAGGATGCTGACGAGGCGCACCGCACGCTCTCTCGCACTGCCGAGTCGCTGGGCCTGAACCACGCCTGACCTCTCACCGGCGCGGCCGCTCCCCTGCAGGGCGCGGCCTCGTCCCCGAGCGCACGACAGAGGAGGAAGGACCACGGATGCGCATCTCGCTGATGACCACCTGCCTGGTGGATGTGATGGCGCCGGACGTCGCCCGGGCGACGGTCACGCTGTTGGAGCGGCTAGGGCACCAGGTGGTGTTCGACAAGCGCCAGACCTGCTGCGGCCAGATGCACACCAACTCCGGCTACTACACGGAGGCGGCCCCGGTGGTGCGCTCCTTCGTCGACACCTTCGAGCCTGCACTGGACACGGTCGACGCGATCGTGATGCCGTCCGGTTCCTGCGTCGGCTGCGTGCGCGACCAGCATCAGCTGGTCGCTCGGCATGAGGGTGACAGCGAGCTGGAGGAACGCGCCGCGGCGGTCTCGGCGAAGACGTACGAGCTCTCCGAGCTGCTGGTGGACGTGCTCAAGGTGACCGACGTCGGCGCATACTTCCCGCACTCGGTGACCTACCACCCCACCTGCCACTCGATGCGGTTCCTGAAGGTGGGTGCGCGCCCGCTCAAGCTGCTGCGCGCGGTGGACGGCATCGAGGTGAAGAACCTCCCCGAGTCCGATACCTGCTGCGGGTTCGGCGGCACCTTCTCCGTGAAGAACGACGCGACCAGCGATGCGATGGTGACCGACAAGGCCGCCAATGTGGTGCGCAGCGGTGCGGATTTCGTGGTCGCCGGTGACGCCTCATGCCTGATGAACATCGGTGGCAAGCTGCGCCGCACCGGCGCCGCCCCGAAGTCGATCCACCTGGCGCAGATCCTCGCCTCGACCAAGGAGGACCCCTTCGTCCCCTCGGAGACCATCCTCGGGAGATCCGCATGAGTTCTACGAGCACAGTCCACCTCGGGATCCCCCAGGTCCGCCCTCAGCACGCCTCCCCCAGCTCGACCCTGCGGGGCGAGCGCGGCTTCCCGGAGGCCGCACGGGACGAGCTCGCGAATCCCACGCTCCGAGAGAACCTGCGCCGGGCCACCTCGACGATCCAGTCCAAGCGTGCGTCAGCAGTCCGTGAGGTGCGGGACTGGCAGAAGCTCCGCACCGCCGGCAGCGCCTTGAAGTGGCAGGTCACAGATCATCTTCCCGAGCTTCTCGAGCAGCTCGAATCCTCCGTGACCGCAGCCGGCGGCGTGGTCCACTGGGCCCGCGATGCCGAGGAGGCCGGAGAGATAGTCACCGCCCTGGCCCTCGAGCGCGGCGCGCGGGAGGTGCTGAAGGTCAAGTCGATGGCGACCCAGGAGATCGGACTGAACGAGGCGCTCGCCCACGCCGGGATCAGGGCGATCGAATCCGATCTCGCCGAGCTGATCGTTCAGCTGGCCGATGACACGCCCAGCCACATCCTGGTGCCTGCGATCCATCGCAACCGTGCGGAGATCCGGGAGATCTTCCTGGCCTCGATGCCGGACCTCGATGAGTCGATCACCGATGAGCCGGCTGAGCTCGCTGAGGCGGCACGTCGTTTCCTGCGGGAGAAGTTCCTGGACATGCCCGGCTCGGTGGCGATATCCGGGGCGAACTTCGCTATCGCGGAGACCGGCACCCTGGTGGTCGTCGAATCCGAGGGGAACGGCCGCATGTGCCTCACGCTCCCGAAGACGCTCATCTCCGTGGTGGGGATCGAGAAGATCGTGCCGACCTTCGAGGACCTCGAGGTCTTCCTGCAGCTGCTGCCCCGCTCCTCCACCGGGGAGCGCATGAACCCGTACACCACGATGTTCACCGGGGTCCATGACGGGGACGGGCCCGAGGAGTTCCATCTGGTGCTGCTGGACAACGGCCGCTCCGCGGTCCTCGAGGACCCCGAAGGCCGCAGCGCACTGCACTGCATCCGATGCTCGGCCTGCCTGAACGTGTGCCCGGTCTATGTCCGTGCCGGCGGCCACGCCTACGGCTCGACCTATCCGGGCCCGATCGGGGCGATCCTCTCCCCCCAGATGACAGGGATGAGCGGGGACGACGATCCCAACTCGACGCTCCCCTATGCCTCGAGCCTGTGCGGCGCCTGCTACGACGTGTGTCCGGTGAAGATCAACATCCCGGAGATCCTGGTCCACCTGCGGGCGAAGGACGTCGACCGCCGCCGGGAGACCCGTGGAGACTTCCACGGCACGTGGGACATGGCACTGAAGGGAGCGGGCAAGCTCATGTCCTCTCCCCGCGCCTACGACCTCGCGGTGCGCTCCGCCGGTCCCCTGACCTCTGTGCTGGGTGGGAAGAACATCGGCAAGCTCCCTGGTGTGCTCCCGCTGATACCCGGCTGGACCGATCACCGTGACCTGCCCAAGCCCGGCACTTCCTTCCGCTCCTGGTGGGACCAGCACGAGAAGGAGCGCGCAGCGGCCGACGGCGCCGCTGACCCCGTTGGCCCCGAGAGCGCCACTGGCACTGGCACTGGCACTGGCACTGGCGAGGCCGCCACGGCGCCACCCGCCGGTCCCGACGCCGCGCCGGACAGCGAGGAGCAGGCATGACCGAGTGGACCGATGTCCGCCCGCAGCGCACCCCGGGGATGAGTGCGAAGGACGAGATCCTCGCCCGACTCCGGACCGCACTGGACGCCCCGCGCCGCGACGAGATCACCGAGGCCGCCGACGTGCCGCGCAGCTATCAGCGGGCCGACGACAAGCAGGAGCTGCGCACAGCACCCGAGAAGGTCCGCGGGGTGCTGGTCCAGCGTCTGGAGGACTACACCGCGGTCGTCCACCGGACCACCCCGTCCGAGGCGCCTGCAGCGGTCGCCGCCGCCCTCGGGGCCGCCCGCACCGTGGTCGTCCCCTCCGGTCTTCCCGATGCGTGGACGACGGCGGTGCAGGCGGAGCTGATCGTCGACGACGGCAGCGCCGACCCGCACCAGCTGGATGCGATCGATGCCGTGCTGACCGGCTGCCACACCGCGATCGCGCTCACCGGCACCATCGTGCTGCGAGGCGACGAGCGGGGCGGCCGCCGCGCGATCTCGCTGGTGCCGGACCATCACGTGATCGTGGTGGACGCCGACCAGGTGGTGCTCGGCGTCCCGAAGGCGATCCAACGCATGGGCGAGGATCCCCGTGCCGCCTGGACCATGATCTCGGGACCCAGCGCCACCAGCGACATCGAGCTGGAACGGGTCGAAGGCGTGCATGGACCGCGCCGCCTCGACGTCGTGCTCATCGAGCCCGCACCGGACCCGACGCCCGAAAGCGAGCCCGAGATCCAGCCCGTGACCCAGCCCGCGACCGACCAGGAGAACACCCGATGAACGATTCCATCCCCACCGAAGGCCTCGAGCTGTCCGTCGGCGACGGCCTTCGTGACCGTGGCGAGCTGTTCACCATCGCGGCCGGGGCATATCGCGCCGAGGTCTCCGCAGTGGGGGCCATCCTCGAGTCGCTCACCCTCAGCGGCCGAGATCTGCTGGTCCGCAATCCCGAGACCGGGCCGATGAAGTTCTACCGCGGCGCGATCGTGGCCCCCTGGCCCAATCGGATCGGGGACGGCCTCTACACCTGGGACGGACAGGAGATACAGACCCCGCTGACCGAGCCCGAACGGGGCAATGCTCTGCATGGGCTGGTGTCCTTCCAGAGGTTCACCCCGGTGACGGTCTCCGACGACGAGCTGGTGATGATCACGGAGCTGTTCCCCTCTCCTGGCTATCCCTTCCATCTGCTGCTGGCGGTGCACTATGCGTTGGACCCTCAGGAGGGCCTGAGCACGACGGTGACCGCCCGCAACCTCGGTGCACTGGACGCCCCTTACGGGGTCTGCCCGCATCCGTACCTGGTCGCCGGCCCCGAACCGCTCGATGAGTGGTCCCTGGAGTTCGACGCCGGCACCGTGCTCACCGTCACCGAGGATCGGCTCCTGCCCACCGGCACCGCAGCGATCGCGCCCGGGTCGGAGTTCGACTTCCGCAGTGCGAAGGTGATCGGCTCGCTGTTCATCGACCACGCCTTCACCGACCTCGGCCGGGATCCGCAGGGACGGCTCACGATCACCGTCAGCGCCCCGGGCGGCACCGGTGTCGAACTCTCCGCAGGTCCGGAGCTGCCGTGGTTGCAGGTGCACACCGGAGACCGACCGGAGCCCGAGAACAATCGGCTCGGACTCGCTGTGGAACCGATGACCTGTCCCCCGGATGCCTTCCGCAGCGGCACGGACGTGGTGCGCCTGAGCCCCGGGGCGGAGCACGCGGCAGCCTGGACCCTGCGCGGCTGGTGAGCGGACCCGCGGAGCACACCCTGCGGCTACGGCGCGAGCCGAGCAGACCCGCGGGTGGCTCCGCGGCATCAGCGCCACAGCATCAGTTCCGCAACGGTGCGGTCGGTGTCGAAATTCTGGTTGACTGTTAAGTATGTTCATCTAACATAGTGGGCATGGTCACAGACGACCCCCCGGCGGCACTGCTGCGAGTCACCCACCTGGTCAAGCACTTCCCCGGCGCGAAAGCGCTCGACGGCGTGGACTTCGACGTCCGTGCGGGCGAGGTGCACTGCCTGCTCGGCCAGAACGGCGCGGGCAAGTCCACGCTCATCAAAGTCCTCGCCGGCGCTCACCAACCCGATGCCGGGCACATCCATTGGCAGGATGAGGCCGTGACGATCGCGTCGCCCACCAAGGCGCTCGACCTCGGCATCGCCACCATGTACCAGGAGCTCGATGTCGTCGACGGCCTGACGGTCGCGGAGAACATCTACCTCGGTCATGAGCTGTCCCACGGTGGAATCCTGCGGCATGCCGAGACCCGCGTCCGCACCCGCGAGGTGCTTCGCCGCCTCGGCCACCCGGAGATCCGCCCGAATCAGGACGTGGGCAGCCTGTCCGCAGCGGGCAAGCAGATCGTCTCCATGGCGCGCGCTGTCCCATGACGCCAAGGTGATCGTCATGGACGAGCCATCTGCGGTGCTGGACCCGGAAGAGGTGGACAACCTCTTCCAGGTGGTCGAGTCGCTCACCGCCGAGGGCCTCGCCGTCATCTACATCTCCCACCGGTTGGAGGAGATCAGACGCATCGGCGACCGGATCACCGTGCTCAAAGACGGCAGGACCGTCGCCACCGGGCTCGCCGTCGCCGACACCCCGACCGGCGATCTCATCGAGATGATGACGGGCCGCCGGGTCGAGAGCGACTTCGGCGGCGCCGGGGTCGACGAGTTCGGCGACGTGGTGCTGGAGGTCGAAGGGCTGGCGCTCGCGGGAGTGTTCGAGAACGTGAGCTTCGAGGTCCGTTCCGGGCAGATCCTCGGCCTGGCCGGCCTGGTCGGTGCCGGGCGCTCCGAGATCCTCGAGACGCTCTACGGCGCACGACCGGCAGCCGCGGGCACCGTCAGGGTTGCTGGGCGACGGATGCGCACCGGTTCTGTCACTCGCGCCGTCCGCCGTGGCATCGGGCTGGCTCCCGAGGAGCGCAAGAGCCAGGGCCTGCTGCTGGATGAACCGATCTATCGCAACATCACCCTCTCCACGTTCGCCCGGTTCGCACGCGGCGGCTTCCTCGACGAGAGTGCTGAGCGTCGGGCCGCCGTGGAGCAGATCTCTGCGCTGCACCTCGCGCCGGAGGATCCGGATCGCTCGATCCGGACCCTCTCCGGAGGCAATCAGCAGAAGGCGATGCTGGGCCGCTGGCTGGTGCACGGATGCAGGGTGCTGCTGCTCGATGAGCCGACCCGCGGGGTCGACGTCGGCGCACGCGCCGAGATCTACGCACTGATCCGGCGCCTGGCGCGACAGGGCACCGCCGTCGTCATGGTCTCGAGCGAGATCGATGAGGTCCTCGGCCTCGCAGATCAGGTCCTCGTCATCGCGGACGGTGCCGTCGTGCACGACGGCCCTGCCGCGCAGATCGATGAGCACGGGGTGCTCGACCTCGTCATGGAAGGAACCGCACATGAGTGATCAGGCATCGCGCAGCGATGGAGGGGCAGCGCCGGACAGCAGCTCCCTGCCCCCGACCTCCCGCACGCTGCGGCCTGCGCCAGATCCTGGAGGGCGGGGCGTACGTGCCCGCCTCGGAGGTGGCACCGGACTGGGCCGCAGCCTCGGACTCGTCGTCGCGCTGCTGCTGATCTGTCTCGTGGGCGCCCTGACCAGCGGCGACCGGTTCCTCGATGTCGACAACGTCCTCACCATCGTGCGGGGGGCGGCGGTCATCGGCGTGGTGAGCATCGGCATGACCTTCGTCATCACCGCCGGCGGCATCGACCTGTCTGTCGGCTCGGTGCTGGGCCTCGCGAGCGTCTGGGCGACCACACTCGCCACCCAGGCCATGGCAGAGGACGTGCACTGGCTCGTGATGGTCTTCACCGCAGTCGCGGTCGGCACTGCCGCAGGCATTGTCAACGGAATCGTCGTCTCCTACGGCAAGGTCGTCTCCTTCATCGCCACCTTCGCCATGCTGATCGCCGCCCGCGGCCTCGCCGAGATCATCTCCGGTCGTGGAACCCAGCTGGTCACGAACGACGGCTTCGACGACTTCTTCGGCGGCAGCCTCCTCGGTGTGCCGACCATCGTGTGGATGTTCCTCATCGTCGCGGCAGTCGGCTGGGTGGTGCTGAACCGGACCACCTTCGGCCGCCGGACGGTCGCTGTCGGCGGCAATGCGGAGGCCGCGCGTCTGGCGGGGATCAACATCAGGCGGCACACCGTCTACGTCTTCGCGCTCAGCGGCTTCACCACCGGCCTCGCAGCCGTGATGATGCTCGGGCGCACAGGTGCCGGCAGCTCGACCAACGGGACGCTGTACGAACTCGATGCGATCGCGGCCGTCGTCGTCGGCGGCACCCTCCTCATCGGTGGGCGCGGCACGATCGTCGGCACGGTGATCGGGGTGCTCATCTTCCAGACCCTGACCAACGTCTTCGTGCTGAACAACCTCTCCACCTCGGTGCAGGCGCTGGTGCAGGGCGCGATCATCGTGATCGCGGTCCTCCTCCAGCAGCGATTCGTCGTCCGCGCCAGATCGACCTGAGCCTGCCATCCCAGGCCCCTGATCCCCACTCCGATCCCGATCCCCACTTCAACGCCCACTCCGACGCCCAACCCGCCGCATTTTCGGCCTCTCCCTGCCCGCCACTCCCCCACCACCCCAAGGAGAATCCCCCATGACCGCATCAATGACGTTGCGTCGCCGTGCCACAGCCGTCTTCGCCGTGCTCGCCTCAGCAGCACTGCTCGCCTCGTGCACGGGCAACACCCCGGAGAGCACCGGCGGCGGAGCCGGCGGCAACGAATCAAATGCCGGCAGCAGCAATGACGAGACCGGAGAGACCATCACCATCGGCTTCTCCGCTCCGGCCGCCGACCACGGCTGGATGGCGGCGATGAGCACCCTCACGCAAGAGCTGGCCGCTGAGTACGACGACGTCGAGCTGCTGGTCGCCGAGGGCACGAACGACGTCAACCTGCAGATCAGCCAGATCGAGACCTTCATCAACAATGACGAGGTGGACGCTATCGTCGTGGTCCCCTTCGATGGCGCCGCGCTGACCGGCGTCGCCCTGCAGGCGATGGATGCCGGGATCCCCGTCGTCAACGTCGACCGTGAATTCTCCGACCCCAACGCCGCACGTGTGACCGTGATGGGGGACAACTACGGGATGGGCCACAACGCCGGCGAGTACATCTGCGAGCGGGTGGGCGATGATCCCGACGCTGTGATCGCCGAGATCACCGGCATCTCCTCCCTGCCCCTGACCGCGGAGCGCACCCAGGGATTCAAGGATGCGCTCGGCGAATGCGGCCAAGATGTCGACAACCGCGTCGACGCGGACTTCACCGTCCAGGGCGGGGAATCTGCGACCGCCAACCTGCTGCAGGCCGCGCCCGAGATCGACGCCGTCTGGAACCACGACGACGACCAGGGTGTGGGGGTGCTGGCCGCCATCGAGAACGCCGGCCGTGACGAGTTCTTCATGGTCGGCGGTGCCGGCTCGGCGAACATGATGCGTCACATCCAGGACGGTGACTCGGTCGTCGAGGCCACCGTGGTCTACCCCTCCAGCCAGGCAGCCAACGGTGTCGCGCTGGCGCGGCTGCTCGTCCAGGGCAAGTCGCTCTCGGATCTCGTCGAGAACGAGGTCCCCCGCCAGGTCCAGCTCTTCGCCCCGGTGGTGACCAAGGAGAACGTCGACCAGTACATCGACTCGGCCTTCGAGTCCTGAGGCCTGAGGCCTGAGGCCTGAGGCCTCGTAGCGTGAAGGCCCGCCACCGATGGGTGGCGGGCCTTCATGCTGCTGAGGGGCTCTGCGGTCGCTCACCGCGCCCGCGGAGAAGCAGGGATCACTCCCCGTGCGCCTCTTCGTACGCCGTGCGGATGGTGCCGGAGATGCGGCCGCGGTCCGGGACCTCGTAGCCGGCCTCACGGGCCCACTCGCGGATCCGCGCGGAATCGTTCGAGCCGCTGCGCGCGGAGGAGGTGCCACGAGCGCGGCGGCCGCCAACACGGCGCGCCTTCTCCGTCCAGCTGCTGAGCTCCTCGCGGAGCTTCTTCGCGTTGTCCTCGGAGAGGTCGATCTCGTAGGCGACGCCATCCAGGGCGAAGCTCACCGTCTCATCGGCCTTATCGCCGGTGAGATCGTCGATGAGCTCCACGTACGTCTTCCGTGCCATAGGGGTTCTCCCTCGTTGCTGTGACTTCATACTTCTGCGCAAACTCTGGTGAGTTCGCCGTCAGCACCAAGTATCCAGTTCGGCGACGCAGATATCAATATCATTCAGATTTTCAATCAGGCGGAGTGATTCGGTTCATCCCTATCGTGGCGCTCACGATATTCTCGCTCGACCTGACGTTCGATCTCACGCTCACTGCGATCTGCCCGCATAATCGCTCGAATCGTGAACCAGAACAGCAGGCCCACGCCTATCGATGGGAGCAGCGCCCCGGCCTCAAACCAGAATCCCGAGTCCATCTCAGGCCTCAGGCTTCACAAGGGGGAACAGGATGGTCTCGCGGATCCCGAGGCCGGTCAGGGCCATCAGCAGGCGATCCACGCCCATGCCCATGCCGCCGGTCGGCGGCAGCGCGTACTCCATCGCCTCGAGGAAGTCCTCGTCCAGGCGCATCGCCTCGTCATCGCCCTGGGCCGCCAGCTCTGCCTGCTGAGCGAAGCGCTCGCGCTGGATGACGGGATCCACCAGCTCCGAATAGCCGGTGCCCAGCTCGAATCCGCGCACGTAGAGATCCCACTTCTCGACCACGCCCGGCTGCGAGCGGTGCGCGCGCACCAGGGGGCTGGTCTCGACCGGGAAGTCCCGCACGAAGGTAGGCTCGTACAGGTGATCTCCGACCTGGTGCTCGAACAGCTCCTCGACCAGCTTTCCGTGGCCGTACTTCGGGTGATCCAAGTCCAGATCCAGGGAACGTGCGATCTCGCGCAGACGCTCCGGGGTGGTCTCGGGAGTGATCTCCACGCCGAGGGATTCCGAGAGCGATCCGTAGACCGTGATCTGCGCCCATTCCCCGGAGAAGTCGTATTCAGACCCGTCGATGAGGGTCACGGTCTGCGAACCGGTCGCACGCTCAGCAGCTTCTTGGACAAGTGTCCGGGTGAGGTCGCCGATGGTGTCGTAATCCCCGTACGCCTGATAGGCCTCGAGCATCGCGAACTCCGGAGAATGCGTGGAATCAGCACCCTCGTTACGGAAATTGCGGTTGATCTCGAAGACCCGCTCGAGACCACCCACCGCAGCGCGCTTGAGGTAGAGCTCGGGAGCGATCCGCAGATACAGGTCGAGATCGAAGGCGTTCATGTGGGTCACGAACGGTCGTGCCGCCGCGCCCGAGGGGATCACCTGCAGCATCGGGGTCTCGATCTCGACGTAGTCGCGATCGTGGAAGGAGGTGCGCAGGGAGTGCATGACCTCGGCGCGCTGACGCACGGTGTCACGGGCCTCCTGCCGCACGATGAGGTCGACGTAGCGGTGCCGCACCCGGGATTCCTCGGACAGTCCGGCGTGGAGCACCGGGAGCGGGCGCACTGCCTTGGCCGCCATCTGCCACGACTCGGCGAAGATGCTCAGCTCGCCGCGCCGGGATGCGCCGACCCGGCCCTGGAAGAACACATGATCGCCGAGGTCGACATCGGCTTTGAGATCCGCCAGTCGCTGCTCGCCGATGACGGCCTGCGAGGCCATGATCTGCAGGCGCTCTCCGGCACCATCCTGGAGGGTGATGAAGGCCAGCTTGCCGGTGTTGCGCTGGAAGACGACGCGCCCGGCGACGCCCGCCACGTCCTGGGTCTCCTCGCCGGCGGCGAGGTGGCCGTACTGCGCGCGCACCTCGGCGATGGTGGTGGTCACCGGCACCGAGACGGGGTAGGCCTCCTCCCCGCGCGCCAGCAGGCGCTCCCGCTTGGACTTGCGGACCGCGACCTGGTCGGAGGTGTCCGTCGTCTCGAGGGCAGGGGAATTCTCGCTCATGACGGTGATTGTCTCATCACTGCCGCTGGGAATGCCCGCTGGATCAGGGGGCTGTCGCCACTGCCACAGCTGCATCGAGCAACCGGGTGCCCTCGACGCGCCCCGCGAGGACCACCAGGACCTCACCGCGATGGTCCTGACCGACCTGCTCGAGGGTGCCGGGGTCGAGGGCGAGCGCATAGTCCCACTCGATCTCGGCCCGGTCCACGGCCTGCGCGAGAGCGGCCCTGATCCCCGCGACCGAAGGCGCAGCCGCGAGTGCAGCGGAGATCGTGCGCGAGAGCGCGAGCGCCTGGTCCCGGCCCTCCGGGCTGAGGTAGGCGTTGCGGCTGGAACGGGCCAGTCCCGTCGGCTCGCGCTGGATCTCGACCGGCTCGATCCGCACCGGGAGGTCCAGATCAGCGACCAGCCGCTGGATGATGGCCAGCTGTTGGGCGTCCTTCCGCCCGAACACGCTCAGATCGGGAGCGGTGAGCTGCAGCAGCTTGGCCACCACCGTCACCACCCCGTCGAAGTGTCCCGGGCGCGCAGCGCCTTCGAGGATCGTGCCTGCCCGCCCTGCGGTCACGGAGACGGTGGGTGGCAGCACCGGGTACATCTCCTGGACCGAGGGGGCGAAGACCACGTCGACCAGCCCGTCGACGAGGGCGAGGTCCGCATCGAGGTCGCGCGGGTACGCCTCGAAATCCTCGCCCGGGCCGAACTGGAGGGGGTTGACGAAGTCGGTGAGGATCACGTGATCGGCGAGCCCCCGAGCGCGCTGGACCAGCGCCAGGTGCCCGGCGTGCAGGGAACCCATCGTGAAGACCGCCGCGACGGTCCCCGTCATCGCTGCGCGGTGCTCGCGCAGCTCTGCCTTGGTGCTGATGAGCGTGGTGGCACGGCGCTGGTCCGCACCATGCTGCGGCTCGTGGGAGCCAGAGTCCAGGGTCATGAATCGTCCTTCAGCGGCGGATGGTCCTCGAGCAGGTCCCGGATCAGCGCCCGGGTGCCCTCCGGGAGTCTCGCACGGCGCAGGGCCGCGAGTGCGAGGGCACGGTAGGTGGCGGAGGTGTCCCCGGGATCGCCCGGGGCCCCGGTGGCGTCCAGGTCACGCAGTGCCCCGAGGTGGGCGGTGACGGTGCCCGCGTCCCCGCGCATCACGGGTCCGGTCAGCGCCTTGTCCCCGTGACGCAGAGATTCGTCGAGCGCTGCCTCGAGCAGCGGCCGCAGGTACGCTCCCGGATCCTCGATCCCCAGCCGTGACAGTGCGTCACGGGACTGGTCCACCAGCACCACCAGATGATTCGCGGCGTGGGCCAGGGCTGCGTGGTAGAGGGGGCGATCCCCCTCCGCGACCACGACCGCGTCTCCGCCGAGCTCGACCGCCAGCGCGGCCGCGATCGGCAGCAGCTCAGGCGTGGCGGTGATTCCCATCGGGCAGCCGATCAGCCGGGCGAGATCGGCCTGGGTGCCGGTGAACGTCATCGCCGGGTGGAGGGCCAGGGTCGCGCAGCCGGCCTGGGCGAGCGGCGCCAGCACTTCGATGCCGTAGCGGCCCGAGGTGTGCATCACGAGCTGGCCGCCCGGCACCATCCCGGTCGCTGCGATGCCTGCGGCCAGAGGGGCCAGTTGGTCGTCCGGCACAGCCAGGATCAGCATCTCGCTGCGTTCGACCAGGGCCGGCACATCCAGCAGCGGCACTCCGGGCAGGAGCTGCCGAGCTCTCTCGCGGGAGTCGTCGGAGACGGCGTAGGCGCCGGTGATCGCATGGCCCTCGGCCCGCAGCGCGGCGCCGAGGACCGCACCCACCCGGCCGGCCCCGATCACACCGATGCCCAGGCGGGGCGGCATCATCGCTCCCCCTCGAGCTCCACCGGACGGGGCGGCTGCCCGGCAGGTCCGGCGAAGCTCAGGGCGGGCTGCGGCCAGTGCTGGCGGTCCCGGTAGCGGCGCAGCGTGGCCGCATCGCGCGAGAGCACGCTGTGGAGTCCGAGCACCTCGGCGCGGGGCAGGTTGCTCACGGTCACCGTCTCTCCGGCGATCCCCACCTGCAGATCGAGGACCCCGATCTTCCGGTTCAGAGGGCCGTCGTCGACGGAGAGCTGTTGGATGCGCTCGCGGGGAACGATCTCGACGTGCCTGGTCAGCAGTCCCCCACGTTTCACGAGAGCACCGGGCAGCAGCACGGTCACCTCGGTACGACGGGCGATCCAGTACGGCCGTACCTGCGTGCGGAACCCGTCGATCTCGCGTGCCGGGGCGGTGAGCAGGTGCTCGATGTAGGCCTCGTCATCCGCGGTGCCGAGCGGCACGGCGAGGTGGCCGAGGGTGGCACGCAGCTCCTCATGAGTGCCGACGGGAAGCACGTTCTCGGCGCCGTTCTCGCTGTCGTCATCGATGCCGGCGACGGTGGCGGTGGCGGCGGTCCAGCCGGGACCGCGCCAGAGCAGCGGGCGGCGCAGCTCGATGCGCTGGATCCGACCGGAGGCGATGTTGTCGGTGCGCGTGTTGGCCAGGCCCCGTCGCATCCGGAGCCCGCGGTCGGTGAACCGGGAGACGAATCCCCATCCGGATTCGATGCGGCCGAAGATGTACTTCGGGACGGCGATCGCGGCGGGCGCCAGGGCGATGAACATCGCGATGTTGATCCCGTCCTGCCAGATCGCGAGCGCGACGGCGACGGCCACGCCGATGAGGCTCATCACCACGCCGATGAGGAAGCCGATGTCCCGCGCCAGGGAGCGGATGAGCCGTTCGGTGGGCACCTGCGCGATCAGCTCACCGTCGGTGACCCCGTCGACCAGGAGCTGCTCGAGCCGTCCGGAAGCGCCGTCGGTGCTCTCGTTCTGCGGGTGCAGGTCGGCAGTACCTGCAGTTCCCGTTCCCTCGTATCGGTCGGCGCCGTCCGTGGCAGGTTCGCCCACTGTCTCCGGCGCGGAACGCTCGGCGATGCCGAGGATCCCTCGTCGGAGGTCCTCCGCCGCGGTGGACTTCACGTACTCGATGTCGAGATAGGACTCGCCACCTCCGGCGACCTCGACGCGCACCTTCGCCAGTCCCAGCAGCCGGGCCAGCAGCGGGCGTTCGACGGAGACTGACTCGATCCGGGCCCGGGGTGCGTACTCGCGGGAGCGGCTGATCATGCCGGTGTGCAGCGAGACGCCGTCCTCATCGACCGCGTAGGTGGTGAACCACCAGCTGAGGGTCGAGAACGCGATCGCGATGATCGCAGCGGCCAGCAGCACGCCGACCCCGATGAGAGCGCGACGGATCGTGAACTCGTCGAGCAGCTGGGCGATGTTCTGCGCCGCGATCACCGCGATCACGCCGACCACGATCTTCCAGCCAGTCACCAGCGGGGTGATCGGGTGGGTGCGGTGACGCGGGGTCGAGGGATCCGGCTCGGTCGCGGCCTGGTGATCAGCCGCGTTCAGCAGTCCGCTGTCTGCGGGTGCCGGGCTGGCCGGAGCGGGCGGACCGGTAGGACTGGCCGGGCTGGTGGGACCGCCCGGGTTGGTGGGATCGTCCGGGTTGGACCGGCTGGACGGGCTGGTCGCTGAGCTGCTCACAATGCTGCCATGAGATCGATGCCGCGGTCGGTGAGCAGGGAGCGCAGGCGCTCTGCCTCGGCCTTCGGCAGACCCGGCAACGTTTCGGTGCCTCCGCCCGCGGCCGTGGTGATCGTGAGCGTCGCGAGCCCGTAGCGCCGCTCCACCGGTCCCTCACCGATCTTCACGGACTGCACGCGGCCGTACGGGATCGTGTGGACGGAGCGGAACATGATGCCGCTGGCGATCGTCAGGTCCTCCTCATCGTCCAGGTACCCGATCGCCCGAACCCTGCGCGGGGTGAACAGCAGGCTCTGGACCATGATCAGCAGAGGCAGCAGGCCGCATGCCGCGATCCACCACCATCCCGTCAGCACCGTGCCCACGATCGCGGCGATGATCAGCACCAGCCAGATGGCGTACCCGATGCTCCCCGCCATGTAACGAGCGGGGATGAGCTTCAGCGAGACGGGGCGCAGAGCCTCGGCGCCGAGCAGACCCGCAGGGTCGTCGGACAGCACGCGCCCGGACCCTGCGGGGGCACCGGCAGACGCCGCGGGGTCACCCGCAGACACAGTGGGGGCGCCGGCAGACGCCGCAGAGGTGCCGGCAGACGCCGCGGGCGCGTCAGCGGACGCCGCAGAGGTGCCGGCAGACGCCGCGGGCGCGTCAGCGGACGCCGCAGAGGTGCTGGTGGACGCCGCGGGAACGTCAGCGACCGGTGCGTAGAGGTGCTCGTGGGGGTCGTGAGCTGAGGTCATGGGCACCATCGTGTCATCCCGCAGCTACTCGCCGCGCCCCCCGTGGGAGGAAGTTGATCCGTCGAAAGTCGACACGGACGGAGCGTCCACGTAGACGCAGGGCTCAGCTGCCAGCGCCTGCGCCTTCCGCTGAGCCCTCGCCGTCCTCCGGCGGCAGCTGGCCCCAGTGCTCGACGATCACGCCCAGCACGCCGAGCACGATCCCGGCGATCGCCGCGGCAGCAGTGGGCAGGACCCCCAGCAGCGGGTCGCCAGTCCCGGTCAGTAGCAGGAACAACGCCTGACCAGCGAAGATCCCGCCGACCACCGTGCCGGTGTATGCGCAGGCACGGGCCAGCAGCACCGTGCGGTAAGCGGTGGGCAGATCGATCTGGTGGCGGCGAGGGGCGAAACTGGGGTGCTCCTTGCGCTGCTGGCTCTCGAGCATGTACCGGCGCAGCGGCAGGCCGTGCACCAGCAGCACCGCCGCCAGCGCCAGCAGCACCAGGGTGGTCAGCCAGCCTGCGATCGGCAGCGAATGGCCACGGGAGGCGAAGGCCTCGAGCATCTGCGCCCCGAAACCCGCACCGATCACGAGGATCAGCACCAGGACCGGCACGTTCAACGGCTTCACGAGATTCCGAACCCCTCGACGACCGGCCCCGGTCGCAGTCCTCCCAGGTCCGCAGCACGGGCCAGCAGAGCGTCAACCGGTCCGTGCCCCGGCAGCTGCGCCTGCGGGCGGGCGGCGTGCCAGGGAGCGAGGACGAAGGCTCGCTCGTGGGCGCGTGGGTGCGGGACCTTCAGCTGCGCGTCCTCGCTCACCCAGTCGCCGTAGGTGATGACGTCCACGTCGAGAGTGCGCGGGCCCCAGCGCACCAGGCGTTCCCGATGAGCGGCATGCTCCGCACGGTGCGCCGCCTCGAGCAGCGCGAAGGGGCCCAGCACCGTGCGCACCCCGATCACCGAGTTCAGGAAGCTGCCCTGCTCCGCGGGCCCGCCGACGGGCGCGGTCTCCAGCACCGGCCCGGTCCAGGCCACGTCGATGCCGTCCGTCGCGGCCAGGTGGGCGAGCGCGCCCTGCAGGTGCTTCTCCCGCTCCCCCAGGTTGGTCCCCAGCGCCAGGACGGCCGAGATCGGCGGGGCGTCCCGCTCGATGCTCACGGTGACGGCGCCGACGGGCAGCCCGACGGGGGCGGATGGCTTATGAACTCGGACTCCGAGACGCCGTACCAGGGGATGTCCGGTGTCCGTCAGGATCCGTGTGGCGATCCGCTCTGCGAGCGTCTCGACCAGGTCGTAGGGGCCGCCGGTCATCTCCTCGTGCACCGCTGCCGCGACCTCGGCGTAGTTCACGGTGCGAGAGAGCGCGTCGGTGGCACCCGCGGGCGCGGTGTCGAGATGGAGCGTCACATCGACCTCGAACTGCTGGCCCAGGCGCTTCTCCTCCTCGAGCACCCCGTGGTGCGCCCAGGCTCTGATTCCAGCCACCTCGATGCGGTCCAGTCGCCCCGGGCCGGTGCCCGGCTGGACGGGCTGCGCCGTCATCGTCGGATGCTCCGACGCAGACGGTCGCCCACTGTCACTGCGGCGACCGAGGATTCGACGTCATGCACGCGTACCGCCCAGGCGCCGTGCTCCGCGCTGTAGGCGCTGATGGCAGCGGTCGCCAGGTCGCGATCCACTCCGAGCGCGCTGAGGAATCGTTTCCGGGACGCCCCGATGAGCAGCGGCAGTCCGTGGGAGCTCAGCGTCGGCCAGTCGGCCAGCACCTCCCAGTTCTGCTCTCCCGTCTTGGAGAAGCCCAGGCCCGGGTCGGCGACCAGGAAGCTGTCCTCCACCCCCGCCTCGCGCAGGGCGGCGAGCCGCTCGGCGAGCTCGGCCGCGCTGTCGCGCGCCACATCGCGGTAGACGGCGAGCTCGTTCATCACGTCGCTGTGCCCGCGCCAGTGCATCGCGATGAAGACCGGCGGGGTGCCCAGGCGGGTGCGGAGCCGGGCCACCTCGCGGCCCATGTCCACGTCGGCACGTCCGGCGGAGACGTCGTTGACGATCAGCGCCCCCTCCTCCACGCTCGCCGCCGCGACGGAGGCCCTCATGGTGTCGACGCTGACCACGACATCCTTCTCCGCGAGAGCTGCGACCACCGGGAGCACCCGGCGCAGCTCCTCGTCCTCGTCCACGCGCGGTGCGCCGGGACGGGTGGACTCCCCGCCGACATCCACGATCGCGGCGCCCTGGTCGACCAGTCGGAGGCCGTGGGCGATCGCGGCGGGCGCATCGTCGTGCGCGCCGCCGTCGGAGAACGAGTCCGGGGTGACGTTCAGGACGCCCATCACCAGGGTGTCGTCGATGTCCAGCCGCTCAGGCAGACCGGAGGGGCGGCGGGGCGTGCTGCTCACTTCGCTCACGCCCTGTTGATCAGGGCCATGGCCTCGCCACGGGTGCTGGGGCTGTCGCGCAGCATTCCTCGCACGGCGCTGGTGACGGTGCGGGCGCCGGCCGCGCGCACTCCTCGCATCGACATGCACATGTGCTCGGCCTCGATCACCACGATCGCCCCGTCGGCGCCGAGCTCGTCCATCAGCGCGTCGGCGATCTGGGTGGTGAGCCGCTCCTGAACCTGGGGCCGGCGGGCGTAGACGTTCACCAGCCGGGCGAGCTTGCTGAGCCCGGTGACCGCGCCGCTGCCGGGGATGTATCCGACGTGGGCTGCGCCATGGAAGGGCAGCAGGTGGTGCTCGCACATCGAGTAGAAGGCGATGTCGCGCACCAGCACGAGCTCCTGGTGCTCGATGTCGAACGTGGTCGAGAGGGGCTCACGGGCATCCTGCGTGAGGCCCGAGAAGACCTCCGAGTACATCCGCGCCACCCGGGCTGGGGTCTCGAGCAGCCCGTCACGGTCGGGATCCTCACCGATCGCGGCGAGGATCTCCCGCACAGCGGCCTCGATCCGGGGCTGGTCCACGCTCATCTCAGCGCTCCGTCCCCTCGGTGCTGCCGTAGTCAGTGCTGCCGTAGCCGTAGCCGGTGCCGCCCTCTCCGGGGGCACCACCCTGCGGGGCGCCCGGGATCTGCGGGCCCTCACCACCGGGGTGCGGCAGCTCGGGGGCGCCCGGCTGCAGTGGCTCCCCGGCGTCGTGCGCCTCGGTACCGGTCGCGGTGATCGTCGCCCCGACGGACGGCGCGGCCAGCGCGGGACGCTCGGCGCTGGAGACCCAGACCTCGCGCGGCGGCTGCTTCTTGACATCGCGGAAGATCACGGCGAGCTCGTGCTCGTTGAGGGTCTCCCGCTCGAGCAGCTCCTCCACCAGGCGGTCCAGCACGTGACGGTTCTCCACGATTACGGCCCAGGCCTCGTCCAGCGCGGTGTCCAGCAGCATCCGGACCTCCTGATCCACGAGGCTCGCGGTCTCTGCGCTGAAGCGGGGGGCCTGCCCCTGCTGCATCCCCACGAACACCTCGTCCTGCTCGCCGGCCAGGGCGACCTGGCCCACGGCGTCGCTCATCCCGAGCTGCATCACCATGGTGCGGGCGATCTTGGTGGCGTTCTGCAGATCCGAGCTGGGACCGGTGGTGACGTCGTGGAAGATGCTCTCCTCCACCGCGTAGCCGCCGAGCGCGTAGGCCAGCCGATCCAGCAGCTCGTTGCGGGACTGGTAGTTGCGGTCCTGGGTGGGGACCACCATCGTGTAGCCGCCGGCGCGGCCGCGCGGCAGGATCGTCACCTTGGTGACGGGGGCGGAGTTGTTCATGGCCGCCGCGACCAGGGCGTGGCCGCCCTCGTGGTACGCGGTCATCTGACGTTCACGCTCGCTCATCACCTTCGAGTAGCGCTGCGGCCCCATGGAGACACGGTCGATCGCCTCATCCAGGGCGCGATTGTCGATGATCTGGTTGCCGGAGCGTGCGGTCAGCAGCGCCGCTTCGTTCAGGACGTTCGCGAGATCGGCACCGGACATGCCGATGGTGCGCTTGGCGACGTGCTCGAGGTCGACGTCGTGCGCGAGCGGCTTGCCCTTGGCATGCACGCCGAGGATCTGCAGGCGGCCCTTCATATCGGGGGCCTCGACAGCGATCTGGCGGTCGAACCGTCCCGGTCGCAGCAGCGCGGGATCCAGGATGTCCACGCGGTTGGTGGCGGCGATGAGGATGACGTTCTGGTTCTCGTCGAACCCGTCCATCTCCACCAGCATCTGGTTCAACGTCTGCTCGCGCTCGTCGTGACCGCCGCCCATGCCAGCACCGCGGTGGCGGCCGACGGCGTCGATCTCGTCGATGAAGATGATCGCCGGAGAGTTCTCCTTGGCGGTGTTGAACAGGTCGCGCACGCGGCTCGCGCCGACGCCCACGAACATCTCCACGAAGTCCGAGCCGGAGATCGAGTAGAAGGGCACGTTCGCCTCGCCTGCCACGGCCTTGGCCAGCAGGGTCTTGCCGGTGCCGGGCGGGCCGTAGAGCAGCACGCCCTTGGGGATCTTCGCGCCGACTGCCTGGTACCGCCCGGGGTCGACGAGGAACTGCTTGATCTCGTCGAGCTCCTCGACGGCCTCCTCGGCGCCTGCCACGTCCGCGAAGGTGACCTTGGGGGCCTCCTTGTTGAACAGCTTGGCCTTGGACTTCCCGAACTGCATCGCCTTGCCGCCGCCCTGGGCGTTCATGATCAGGAACCAGAACAGGCCGATGAAGATCAGCAGCGGGAGGAAGGACAGCAGCAGGGTGGACCACCAGGAGCTGCTGGCGATCTCGTCCGTGTACCCCTTGGCCGGAGCCGCGTCCTCGACGGCCTGCACCACGGCCTCACCGCGCGCGTCGACGTAGGAGAAGCGCACCTCGGTGCCCTTGTTCTCCTCGCCGTCCACGAAGTCCTCGGTCAGGACCAGGTCGACCCGCTGCTGGTTGCCGTCGATGATCTTCGCCTGCTCGACAGTGCCGCCGGCCAGCAGCTCGAGTCCCTGCTGGGTGTCGATCTGCTGATAGCCGTCGCGGCCGAACAGGGAGAACATCGCCATGCCCAGCAGCAGGGCGACGATGATCCACAGCGCCAGCCCGGTGAACGGGCGACGCTTCTTGCCGCCGGAGCTCTTGGACTTGGGGGAATCTGCCATGGGATCAGTCCTCGTAGATCGAGCGCGCGAGGACGCCCACGTAGGGGAGGTTGCGGTAGTTCTCGGCATAGTCGAGCCCGTAGCCGATGACGAATTCGTTGGGGATGTCGAAACCGACGTACTTCACGTCGATCTCCACCCGCGCCGCCTCGGGCTTGCGCAGCAGTGCGGCGATCTCGACGCTCTTGGGACCCCGTGAGCGCAGGTTGGACAGCAGCCACTTCAGGGTGAGCCCGGAATCGATGATGTCCTCGACGATGAGCACGTTGCGCCCGGTGATGTCGCCGGAGAGGTCCTTGAGGATGCGCACGACGCCCGAGGACTTGGTGCCCGAGCCGTAGGAGGAGACGGCCATCCAGTCCATCTCGACCTTGAGGTCGATCTGGCGGGCGAGATCCGCCATCACCATCACCGCGCCGCGCAGAACGCCCACGAGGACCGGCGGTTCATCCGCATAGTCCTCGGCGATCTGCTGACCGAGCTCGGCGAGGCGTTCGCGGATCTGCTGCTCGTCCAGCAGCACGCGGTCGACATCGGGGTGGGGGTGCGTCTGGGGCACGCGGATCTCCTCCATGGAACGTGGTGGGGTGCGTCCGCCGCGGATCACGGATCGAGGCGGCGCCACACCAACAGGCCGTCGCGGCGAGCGACCTCGATCCTACCTGGAACGGGCACCGCTGCCTGACCGTGCCATGAGACCACCAGCGCATCGATCGCGAGCACCTGGCGTCGGAGCAGCGACTTCGAGGATCCGCCGGTGCTGCCGCCCTGCGGCTTTGCGCGGTCAGCGGAACGCGTGGCGTCGCGCAGGACCCGGGTGCGCAAGGGCGCCGGGGCGGCGGCCAGGGCGTGCACATCCAGGAGCAGCAGATCGCCGTCCTCGCGCAGCTCTCCCCCGTCGCGTCGCAGCGAGGGCAGCAGTGCCTGCGCCTCCCGGTCGAGATGATCCACATCAGGGCGCACCAGGTCGGCGCTGCGGGCCAGGTTCTCGTCGAGTTGTTCACCGAGGATCTCCCGCAGCAGCGGGAGTGCCTGATGCCGTACCCGTGAGCGCAGCAGGGTGGGGTCCGCATTCATCGGGTCCTCCCACCACTGGAGGTCGTGGAGGCGGCAGATCTCCTCGGTGTCGCTGCGCCGCAGTGCCGTGCGCTCGTCGCGTCCGGTGCCCAGGAAGGGACGCAGCAGAGCGCCCCGCGTGCGCGGGATCCCTGCCAACGCCCGAGGGCCCGCTCCTCGGGCGATCCCCATCAGCACCTGCTCGGCCTGGTCATCGAGCGTGTGCGCCATCAGCAGGGCGAGCGCTCCTCGCTCCTCCCGCGCAGACTCCAGGGCGTCGTGGCGGGCGGTTCGTGCCGCATTCTCGATTCCGCCGGGTGCGTCGGCATCGACCTGCACGCGCAGCACCTGCCCTTCGGCGCCGAGCTGCTGCGCCTGGATCAGGGCTCGCTCGGCGACCTCCGCCGACCCCTCCTGCAGACCGTGGTCGACGATCGCCGCCTCCGTCTCCAGGCCCATCCGCGAGCCCACCCAGACGGTCGTCGCCAGCAGGGCGAGGGAATCGGCTCCCCCGCTGAGCCCGACCAGCAGTCGAGGGGCGAGATGGCCGACGGCGGTGTCATCGGCGAGCTGTTCGATGCGCGCGGTCAGCGAGGCGCGCACGGCGGTGCGGGCGCGGGCGATCACCGGGGGCGGGCCGGCCATCAGTCGACCTGCACGATCTCGGCGGCGACCTGGTCCACTGCGGCGCGGGCCGCGGCGGCGTCCGCGCCGTCGAAGCCGTGCACCACGATCGAATAGCCGACGGTGCGACCGTCGGGCAGGACGGCCACTCCGGCGAGGGTGGCGGCACCGCCGAGATAGCCGGTCTTGCCGCGCACCAGGCCGCTCGCATCCTCAGTGCCGTCGGCGTGGAAGCGGTCGGCAAGCGTGCCCGAAAGACCCGCGATCGGGACGTCGAAGAGGATCTGCTCGAGCCTGGGCACCTCTCCGGAGGCCACCTCGGCCAGCACCGCCGAGAACAGGGCGGGCGGCACCCGGTTCTGGCGAGAGAGTCCCGAGCCGTCATGCAGCTCGAGCGCGGCGAGGTCCGTGTCCGGCACCCCGATCTCCGCAGCCAGATCTCGGATCTCGGCCTCGACGGCGGCGGCCGCCCCCACCGGCGTGGTCTCCTCGCCACGGGAGAGCGCGACCAGGTGCGCGAGCAGCTCCGCGGTGGTGTTGTCGGAGATCAGCAGGGTGTGGCGCACGATCTCCGCGAGCGGCTCGGAATGGATCTCGACCGATGGCACGTCCTCGGGCGCCACGCCCTCGGAGAGCGTCCCGGTGACCTCGAGACCCGCCTCGACCAGCAGTTCGGCGAAGCGGCGCGCCGCATCCCCGGCAGGGTCGGTGGATTTGGCGCCGTACTGCTGCCCGTCGAGCCAGCCGCCCTCCAGCGCCAGGCTGGCGGTGGGAGTCACCCACCCGCCGGCGGGGCCGTTGTTCCCCCAGGCCTCATTGGCGCCGCCGACGAGATAGGTGTCATCGAGGACCACCGAGACCTGCGTCGTGCCCTGGCTCGTGGCCAGCTCGGCAGTCCGGATCGCGAGATCGCGCAGCTCCTCCTCGCTGAGAGTCATGTCACCGCCGCCGATCAGGGTCACCACGCCGTCCTGCACGGCGGCTCGGGTGGTGAGCACCTCGTCGCCGCTGTATCGGCGCAGCACCGCGGCGGCGGTGAGCATCTTCAGCGTCGAGGCGGGCACGAGCGCGACGTCGGCCTCCCGTTCTGCGAGCACCTCACCGGTCCCGGCATCGACCACGCTGAACGCCAATCCGCTGTCGACCACGGGCAGCAGGGCTCCCGCAGCCATGCGTCCTTCGAGGTCAGCCGGGTCCACCGGGTCACCGCTGCGATCGATGGGGGGAAGCAGTTCGGAGGCTCCGAGACGTTCCCAGTCCTCCGCCACGGCACGCGGTCCGGAGGCCGGGCCCTCGTCGACCGTAGCGACGGTGAGCACCCCGGGAAAGGCGTCGGTGAGGTCCCCGAGCATGTAGAAGCTCGTGGGCACCGCCGCGCACATCACGATCGCGGTGGTGCGCCAGATGCGTTCCGTTGCTCTCAGGGCCATGACCCCACGATATGGTGTCCGGGTCATTACCAGAGGCCCACGGGGCCGGAGCAATGGAGCGGCTGTCGTGGAATTTGATGTGACCATCGAGATCCCTCGCGGGAATCGCAACAAGTACGAGGTGGACCACCACAACGGTCGGATCAGGCTCGATCGGATGCTGTTCACCGCCACGCGTTACCCGGACGACTACGGCTTCATCGAGGGGACCCTCGGCGAGGACGGCGATCCGCTGGACTGCCTGGTGCTGCTCGAGGAGCCCACCTTCCCCGGCTGCCTGATCCGCTGCCGCGCGCTCGGCATGTTCCGCATGCGGGACGAAGCCGGCGGTGACGACAAGATCATCGCGGTGCCGGTCGGCGACCAGCGTCAGGTGCGCCGCCAGGAGCTGACCGACGTCAGCGAGTTCCACCGCCTGGAGATCCAGCACTTCTTCGAGGTCTACAAGGACCTCGAGCCGGGCAAGAGCGTCGAGGGCGCGCACTGGGAGGGCCGCAGCGATGCGGAGGCGGAGATCCGTCGTTCCTACCGTCGCGCCGTCGGCACTGAGCACGCGAACGCCTTCACGCAGGAGATGTGAGCGTCCGGGGGCGACGCCGCCCCCGTCGCCACCGTCCAGAAGAGGGCCGACCCGAGCGGGTCGGCCCTCTTCTGGTTTCTCGTCCTCGTCCCCTTCGCGGGGCCCAAATTCACTTCGTGCGCATCGTCCGCGCACGAGCACTGAGCTGTGCCCGGCGCGGTACGGCGCGGTGCTCAGGCGTCCAGCGCGCTCTGCTCTCCTGCGAGCTCACCCTCGAGGGTCAGCTCCTGGGAGAAGATCTCGAGCATCGCCTCGACGACCGACTTCGACACCGCCCGGGCGCCGAGCCCCCCGATGACGGCTCCGATGCCGAAGGGCAGCAGCCGCATCAGCCACAGCTTGCCGGTCCGCGCCACCACCCGGCGGCGCACATAGCGCGAGACCTGCTTGCTGATCAGGCCGGGCACGAAGCCACCTCCGCCGTTGAGGACGGAGTGCCACTGCAGCCCCTGCTTGCCCATCGCTTTGGCGATGATCTCGGTGCCGCGCTCGCCGCCGAGCACGCCCATCAGCACCAGGCGGCGGGTGCTCTTGTCGGTCATGTCGACGCCGTGGATCTCCGCCGCGGCAAGGGTGAGGAAGGCGCAGGCCTCGGCGAAGGTGACTCCCTCGCCGACGGTCAGGCCGAGCGCTGCCGCGGTGCCGAGCCCGGGCAGCGCCGCGACGCCGCCGATCCCCGCTCCGGCGGCGGTGGTCAGCGTGGTGAATCGCTTCGTGACGCGCTCGAGCAGCTGCCGATCGGTCTCCTCGGGGTGCTTCTGGCGAAGCTTGTGCACGTAGCTGTGCGCGAGCGGGGCCTGCACCTTCAGCGCGGCATCGATCAGTGCCAGCCAGCGCTCGTCGATCTGCTCGGCGAGCTCGCCATCTGCGGGCAGCGCATCCGGGCCGTTCTGGTCATCGCGCGGGATGCTCGGGTCGCTCTGTGCCACCGTCAGCTCCGTTCTGTGGGGTCATGAACAGGGTCAAGGTACCGCCTCGTGGGGCGCCAGTCTGAAGACTCTTTGGACTGCTGGCTCTTCGGACTGTGCCCGCTCAGCCGATCATGACCTCGCCGTCGCCGAGCTCGGCGATCTCGCCGGTCAGCCCGAGCCGACGCACCGCCTCTCCGAGGTCGGCGTAGTGCGCGGTGTATCCGGCCTCCATGAATGAGCGGGGCACGGAGACGTCATGACACAGGGTGCCGCCCAGGTGGTCGGTCTCGTGCTGGAAGATGCGGGCCGTCCACCCCACGTGCTCTTCGTCGATCTCCTGCAGCCGGCCGTCGGGCAGCAGCTCGGTCGCACGCAGTCGCACCCGTCGTGAGCGCGGCACGATCGACTGCCAGCCGTCTACCGAGAGGCACCCCTCGAAGGCGTAGACCCGCTGCTCTCCGAGCAGCTCGACGACGGGATCCAGCAGGGCGCGCAGAGCGAGCGGGCGCCGCTCCAGCAGATCGTCGTCCGGGTCCTCCCCCTCCTCCGCCGCGAAGGAGTCCTCGACCACGTAGAACCGCAGCGGCAGGCCGACCTGAGGAGCTGCCAGCCCCACGCCCGGCGCCTTGTGCATCGTGATCGTCATCGCCTCGGCGAGCTCGAGCAGGAGCCCGACGTCGATCCGCCCCACAGCGGTCACGGCCTTCCTCCGCAGCGCGGGATGGCCTGCCTGCACTATCCGCAGGGGGTCGCCCTCCTTCGCACGGCGGTCCAGGATCTTCCGAGTCAGCTCAGTGATGTCCACATCGCCAGTATCCCGCAGCCCGAGCGCACTGGGCGCGCTCCAGTCGACGAGGCCGTCCGTGGATTGCGCAGAGTCTCGCACGGGCGTCGGACACGGACGGCGGAGCGGCGGAGGAGCGGGGGCGGAGCGGCGGAGAGGCTCCCGCGGGCGACAGAGTCCCGAGACGTGAGACACGCCTCGCCCTGTGCACCCATCCAGATGAGAGCTGGGCTACACTTTATCGAGCCAGTGCGATGAAGCACCCCTCGTGGGAGCGACATCCACTCGGCCACGTATCACTTCACAACGGACCGTCCGGCACGTACCTGCCGGTGAAGGAGAACCACCATGGCAACAGTCACGTTCGATAATTCCTCGCGCGTCTACCCGGGACAGGAACGTCCCGCGGTCGACAACCTCAACATCGAAGTCGGGGATGGCGAATTCCTCGTGCTGGTCGGGCCCTCCGGCTCCGGCAAGTCGACCGCGCTGCGCATGCTCGCAGGCCTCGAGGAGATCGACGCAGGCCGCATCCTGATCGGCGATCGTGACGTCACCGACGTCCCGCCGAAGGACCGCGACATCGCGATGGTGTTCCAGAACTACGCGCTGTACCCGCACATGACGGTCGCCGACAACATGGGCTTCGCCCTGAAGATCGCCGGCAACCCGAAGGCCGAGATCCGCAAGCGCGTCGAGGACGCCGCCGAGATCCTCGACCTCACCGAGTACCTCGACCGTAAGCCCAAGGCGCTCTCCGGTGGTCAGCGCCAGCGTGTGGCCATGGGCCGCGCGATCGTCCGTTCGCCGCAGGTGTTCCTCATGGATGAGCCCCTGTCGAACCTCGATGCGAAGCTGCGTGTGGCGACCCGTACTCAGATCGCGTCGCTGCAGCGCCGCCTCGGCGTCACCACGGTCTACGTCACCCACGACCAGACCGAGGCCATGACCATGGGCGACCGCGTCGCAGTGCTGAACTTCGGCGTTCTGCAGCAGCTCGACACCCCGCGCCGCATGTACGACCACCCGAACAACGTGTTCGTCGCCGGCTTCATCGGCTCCCCCGCCATGAACCTGTTCGACACCAACCTCACCGATCAGGGTGCCGAGTTCGGTGGCGTCGTGGTCCCCGTGGATCGCTCGACCCTCTCGGAGACCGATCAGAGCACGGTCACCATCGGCATCCGTCCCGAGGACCTCGAGATCGCTCCCGACGGCCAGGGCATCGCCGTCGAGGTCGACCTCGTCGAGGAGCTCGGCGCGGACGCCTTCATCTACGGCCGTCGCGCAGGAAGCGAAGAGACGTCCAAGCCGTTCATCGCGCGCGTCGACGCCCGTCGC
>NZ_JBQDLF010000038.1:0-42439 GCF_052095815.1 Brachybacterium sp.
CGTCACCTCCTGTGTAGAGGGCGTACTTGTTGATGTATTGGACGACGCCGTCGGGCACCAGGTACCAGACAGGTGCTCCGGCCGCGACCCGGGTGCGGCAGTCGGTGGAGCTGATCGCCATCGCGGGGACCTCGATCAGGGTGACGCCGTCCTCCGGCAGCCCGGAGGTGTCGAGCTCGTGGCCGGGCCTGGTGACTCCGACGAAGTGGGCGAGGTCGAAGATCTCCTCGGTGTCCTTCCAGGTCAGGATGTTCTGGAGGGCATCTGCACCGGTGATGAAGAAGAGATCGGCCTCAGGCTGCTCACGATGCAGATCCCTCAGGGTGTCGATCGTGTAGGTCGCTCCCGGCCGATCGATGTCGACCCGAGAGACGGTGAACACCGGGTTCGCCGCGGTCGCCACCACCGTCATCAGGTAGCGGTCCTCGGGATCCGAGATCTCTCGATCCGCCTTCTGCCAGGGCCGACCGGTCGGCACGAAGATCACCTCGTCGAGCGCGAAGACGCTTTGGACCTCGCTGGCGGCGACGAGGTGGCCGTGATGGATGGGATCGAAGGTCCCGCCCATCACGCCGATCCGGCGTCGCTGCAGCTCCACCGGGTCAGTCGTCAGAGCCGGTGGTGTTCTTCTTGTCCAGGCTGCGGTGATGCGCGCCGCCGACGAGCCAGGTGAGGCCCAGCAGCGACATCAGGATGATGAACATCCCGATACCGACCGCGGGGGCGGGGAGCCCCTCGCTGGCAAGGGTGCCGGACTCGGCAAGGATCATGAGCTGATCAGTCATGTTCTTGATGACCTTTCCACGGGTGACCGAGCCATCATCCCACAGCAAAGTGCGCGCTCATGCTCCGGCGCGCATGATGGGAGTGGGGTCACGGCCGCACCTGCCCCTGGCCCACCACCAGCCATTTGCTCGCGGTGATCTCCCGCAGCCCCATCGGCCCGCGGGCGTGGAGCTTCTGGGTCGAGATGCCGATCTCTGCACCGAAGCCGAACTCGCTGCCGTCGGAGAAGCGGGTGGAGGCGTTCGCCATCACCACCGCGGAGTCGACCTCGTTCAGGAACCGCTGCTGGCTGCGGGCGTCGCGGGTGAGGATCGATTCCGTATGGCCGGTGGAGTGCTCCCGGATGTGGGCGAGCGCCTGGTCGAGATCCTCGACCACCTTCACCGCGAGCTCGAGCGCCAGGTACTCGGTGTCCCAGTCCTCCGCGACGGCCGGGATCACCTCGGCCTCGGTGCCGGCCGCGGCGAGGATCTCGGAGGCTCTCTCATCGGCGTGCAGGCGCACGCCGGCCGCGGCCAGAGGTGCCGCAAGGCGTGGCAGCGCCTGCTCGGCGATGTCCTGGTGGACCAGCAGCGTCTCGAGCGCATTGCACACCCCGATCCGCTGCAGCTTGGCATTGGCCACGATGTCGACCGCCTGGGCGAGGTCGGCGCTCGCGTCGACCAGCACATGGGTCTTCCCGGTGCCCGTCTCGATCACCGGGACCAGGGAGTTCTCCACCACTCTGCGGATCAGACCGGCGCCGCCGCGCGGGATCAGCACGTCCACCAGCCCGCGGGCGCGCATGAGCACGTCCACGCCCTCGCGGCCGTGCTCGTCGATCCCGGTGATCAGAGCCTCGGGGAGATCATGATCGACCAGCACCGAGCGCAGCACCGCGATGAGGGCGGTGTTGGAGTGGAGGGCGGCCGAGCCGCCGCGCAGCACCACCGCGCTGCCGGCCTTGAGCGCCAGGCCTGCGGCATCGACGGTGACATTCGGCCGTGCCTCATAGACCATGCCGATCACGCCCATCGGCACCCGCACCTCACGCAGCTCGAGGCCGTTCTCGAGGACTGAGCCGCGCACCACCTCGCCGATCGGATCAGGCAGAGCCGCCGCGTCCCGCAGCTGCTCGGCGATCGCCGCGACCCGCTCGGGGTCCAGGGCGAGCCGGTCCCGGAGCCCGGGGGCGATGCCGGAGGCGTCGGCCGCTGCGAGATCCCGCGCGTTCGCGTCCACAACCTCTGCGGCCCGCTCCACCAGCGCGTCGGCCATGGCCAGCAGCACCCGGTCCTTGGTGCCGCGGTGCAGGCGCGCCAGCGCCGGCTGTGCGTCCTTCGCGGCGCGGGCTGCGGCGAGGACTGCGGTGGTCACAGGAGATTCCATGCCTGGAGTCTACGAGCGCCGCACCCCTTCGGTCAGGTGCCGTCCGACCAGCAGACGCCGTCTCCGACCCCCATCGCTCAGAGCATCACCAGCTGGTCACGGTGGATGGCGGGGCGGCGGAACCTCTCCCCCAGCTGCTCACGGGCCTCGTCGGTGCCACGGCCGGCCATCACCCGCAGCTCGTCGCTGCTGAAGGAGGCGATCCCGCGGGCGATCACCGCACCGTCCGGGGCGATCACGTCGACCGGGACTCCGGCCGGGAAGGTGCCCTCGACGCGCGAGATGCCGACGGCCAGCAGCGAGCGGCGGCGGCTGCGCACGGCTTCTGCCGCGCCCTCGTCCAGGTGCAGGGTGCCCGCACCTCGGGTCGCGAAGCGCAGCCAGACCAGACGGGAGCGGCGACGGCCATGGTGGGCGGGGAAGAAGGTGCCCACGTCCTGCCCCTCGATCGCGGCGGAGAACTGCTCGGCGGAGGTCATCAGGGCTGCGGTTCCGGTGGTCGCGGCGAGCTGCGCCGCTGAGAGCTTCGTGACCATCCCTCCCGTGCCCACCTTCGAGCCCACCGGACCGATGTTCACCCCGGCCAGCCGTGCCACGTCGTCCACCTGGGCGATGCGCTCGGCGCCGGGCTCTCGCGGCGGCGCGGTGTACAGGGCGTCTACGTCGGTGAGCAGGATCAGTGCGTCGGCGCCCAGCAGCTGTGCGACCAGCGCCGCGAGGCGATCGTTGTCGCCGAAGCGGATCTCGTGGGTGGCGGTGGTGTCGTTCTCGTTGACGATCGGCACCGCCCCCAGGTCCAGCAGCGACTCGAGGGCGCTGCGCACATTGCGGTAGGTCTGGGGGCGGATCACATCGGACTCGGTGAGCAGCACCTGACCGGTGATCAGATGGTGCGCGGCGAAGGCGCTCGACCAGGCGCTCGCCAGCAGTGCCTGGCCCACGCTCGCGGCCGCCTGCTGGAGCTCGACCGCGGCGGGCCGCTCGGGCATTCCGAGCGGTCCCAGCGCGGCGGCGATCGCACCGGAGGAGACGATCACCAGCTCGGTGCCCCGGCCGGCCAGGGCCGCGGCGGTGTCGGCGATCTGCTGGATGCGGAGCTGGTCGAGGCGTCCGCGCTCATCGGTCAGGCTCGAGGACCCGATCTTGACGACGATGCGGCGGGCCGTCGCGAGCGTCTCCCGAGAGGTGAGCCGCTCCGGTTGGCGCAGCTCGATGCTGCTCACCGGGCCTCGTCCTGCGAGGCGGGGTCGGCCCAGTGACCGGCCCGTCGCTCCTCCTCCATCGCGGAGATCCGCTGCATCCTCGCCTCGGTGCGGGCGCGCTGCAGCTCCCGCTTCGTCTCGCGGGTGGGACGGGAATGATCCTCGAACCGGTCATCGGTGCCGCGGCGGCCCAGCATCTCGGCGCCGCCGACCATCGTCGGCTCCCAGTCGAAGACGACCGCGTCCTCCCCGGGACCGATCAGCACCGTCGAGCCCGCGACCGCGCCCGCGGCGTACAGCTGATCCTCGACGCCGAGCTTCGCCAGGCGGTCGGCGAGGTAGCCGACGGCCTCGTCGTTGGTGAAGTCGGTCTGACGCACCCAGCGCTCGGGCTTGTCCCCCTTGACGCGGAAGGCGGTGTGCCCGTCGTACTGCTCGGTGACCACCTCGAAGCCCTTCTCGTCGACTGCCTTGGGGGTCAGCACGATCGGGGCGGCCTCCGGCTCGGGGAGCTGTGCTCGCGCCTGCTCGACCAGCTCGCCGAGCACGAAGGACAGCTCGCGCAGGCCCTTGCGGGAGACGGCGGAGATATCCAGGATCGGGATCTCGCGCTCGGCGAGCTGCGCGCGGACCATGTCGGCCATATCCGCCCCATCGGGCAGATCCGTCTTGTTCAGCACCACCACGGTGGGCCGCTCCATGAGCGGCACCCGGCTGCCGGCCTCCTCGTCGAGGCTTGCTGCGTAGGTGGCCAGCTCGTTCTCGATGGTCGCGAGGTCCCCGACGGGGTCGCGATCCGATTCGAGGGCAGCGGCATCCAGCACGTGCACGATGACGTGGCAGCGCTCGATATGGCGCAGGAAGTCCAGGCCCAGGCCCTTGCCCTGGCTGGCTCCGGGGATGAGGCCCGGGACGTCGGCGATCGTGTAGCGGTGCTCCCCTGCCTCGACCACGCCGAGGTTCGGCACCAGGGTGGTGAAGGGGTAGTCGGCGATCTTGGGGCGGGCGGCGCTCATCGCGGCGATCAGGGAGGACTTGCCGGCGCTGGGAAAGCCCACCAGCGCGACGTCGGCGACCGTCTTCAGCTCGAGCACCAGGGAGCGCTCCTGGCCGGGCTCGCCGAGCAGGGCGAAGCCCGGGGCCTTGCGCTGGGCGGTGGCCAGTGCCGCATTGCCCAGTCCCCCGCTGCCGCCGCGGGCGGCGACGAAGCGGGTGCCGATGCCGATCATGTCGATCAGGACCGTGCCGTCCTCGGCCGTGACCACGGTGCCGTCGGGGACCGCGAGGATGAGGTCCTCGCCGCCGGCGCCGTGCCGCAGATCGCCCTTGCCGAAACCGCCGCTGGTCGCCTTCTGATGCGGCTTGTGGTGGTACTCCAGCAGCGTGGTGGTCGAGCCGTCGACCTCGAGGATCACATCGCCGCCGCGACCGCCGTTGGCACCATCGGGACCGGCCAGGGGCTTGAACTTCTCGCGACGGATCGAGGCGGCGCCGTTTCCGCCCGATCCCCCGGCGACCTGAAGCTGGACGCGGTCGACGAATGTGGCCATGGGTTCACTCCGATGATGGTGAGAAAAAGCATCGAGGGGCGGAGCGTTCGGCTCCGCCCCTCGAAGGACGCTATGTGCCCCGGGATCCGGGGCGAGCGATCAGACCGTCTCGACGATGCTGACCACGCGACGGTCGCGCTTGCGACCGAATTCGACAGTGCCCGCGGTGAGCGCGAACAGGGTGTCGTCGTTGCCGCGACCCACACCGTCACCGGGGTGGATCTTGGTGCCACGCTGGCGCACGATGATCTCGCCTGCGCCGACGTTCTGGCCGCCGAAGCGCTTGACGCCGAGGCGCTGGGAGTTGGAATCGCGCCCGTTCTTGGAGGAGCTGACGCCCTTCTTAGATGCCATCTGGGATCAATCCTTGTCTGTTCGGGGGATCGCTCAGGCGATTCCGGTGATCTTCAGCCGGGTGAGCTCCTGGCGGTGGCCCTGGCGCTTCTTGTAACCGGTCTTGTTCTTGTAGCGGAGGATCCGGATCTTCTCGCCGCGGAGGTCTTCGACCTTCTCGGCGGTGACCTTCACCTTGGCAAGCTCGTTCTGTGCGGAAGTGACCTTGTCACCGTCGACCAGCAGCACGGGAGCGAGATCGACGCTGTCGCCAGCCTCGCCTGCCACGCGGTTGATCACGATGGTGTCACCGACCGACACCTTCTCCTGACGACCGCCTGCGCGGACGATTGCGTACACCACGTCAATGCTCCATCTTGTGAATCGAATTCGAGACATGCTCCCTGCCGGGTGTCATCGCGGACCTGCGACCGTCAACCGGACCTGAGCCCCGTACGAACGGGGTCAAGCGGGAGATGCGGTCGCGCGATGCCCACCGGAAGCACGACTGCGGCACGTTTTGCGCCAGGGAACAGCTTACGATCCCGACACCCGCCGGTCAACCACCGGACACGTTCCGACCTGCGAGAACGCGGTCACACCCTGTGGAACACGTCACCCCTGGCCGGGGGCGTCCTGCTCCCAGGTCGAGCTCGAGGGCTCGCTCGCGGAATCCGTCGCCGTTTCAGCGGGGTCGTCGGACCCCGAAGACTCGCTGCGCTCTGCCGGAGCTGCCGCGTCCACGACCTCACCGTCGACGGTCACCTCGGGCTGCGTATGCGCCCCGGAGGCCGCCGCGATGGAGGCGATGGTGGCGCGAGCCAGGGCACGGCTGTCGGCGTCGTCCTCGAGACGATGCACATCGGCCTGCGACTCCTCGGTGCCGCTGTCGCCGCTCTCGGCCTCTTCCTTGGCACCGCCGCGCGTGCGTCGCCCGCGCCGTCGCGAGGACTTCGAGGAGTCGTCCCCGCCGTTCTCGCCGTGACCGGCGCTGCCGCCTCCGTTCCCGCCGTTGCCCCCACCGTTCGCAGTGCTGCCGCCGCCGTGGCTGTGGGTGCCGTCGACGTCGACGACCAGGCCGCGTCCGTTGCAGTGCTCACAGGTGTTCGAGAAGGTCTCGACCAGGCCCTGCCCGACCCGCTTGCGGGTCATCTGCACCAGGCCCAGCGAGGTGACCTCGGCGACCTGGTGCTTGGTCCGGTCTCGGCCCAGGCACTCGACCAGGCGCCGCAGCACCAGGTCCCGGTTGGACTCGAGCACCATGTCGATGAAGTCGATGACGATGATGCCGCCGATGTCGCGCAGCCGCAGCTGACGCACGATCTCCTCGGCGGATTCGAGGTTGTTCTTGGTGACCGTCTCCTCGAGCGAGCCGCCGGTGCCGGTGAATTTGCCTGTGTTCACATCGACCACGGTCATCGCCTCGGTGCGATCGATCACCAGGGAACCGCCGGAGGGCAGGTAGACCTTGCGATCCATGGCCTTGAGGAGCTGCTCGTCGATGCGGTGCTTCGCGAAGACGTCCTTGTCGCCGACATGGCGGGTCAGGCGCTCCAGCAGATCCGGGGCCACGTCGCTGATGTAGGCGTGGACGGCATCGTGGACCTTGTCCCCCTCGACGATCAGGGAGGTGAAGTCCTCGTTGAAGACGTCACGCACCACCTTGATGGCGATGTCCGGCTCCTGGGAGAGGGCCACCGGGGCGGACTTGCTCTTCTGCGACTTCTCGATCTTCTCCCACTGGGCGCGCAGGCGCTCGACGTCGTGCGTCAGCTCCTCCTCGCTCGCGCCCTCGGCGGCGGTGCGCACGATGACGCCCGCGTCCTCGGGGATGATCTCGCGCATGATCTTCTTCAGCCGCGCACGCTCGGTGTCGGGCAGCTTGCGGGAGATGCCGGTCATGGAGCCGCCGGGCACGAACACCACATAGCGGCCGGGCAGGGAGATCTGGCTGGTCAGCCGGGCACCCTTGTGACCGATCGGATCCTTGGTGACCTGCACCAGCACCGGATCGCCGCTCTTGAGCGCGAGCTCGATACGACGCGGCTGACCCTCGAGGCCCACAGCGTCCCAGTTGACCTCACCGGCGTAGAGCACCGCGTTGCGGCCCTTGCCGATATCCACGAACGCAGCTTCCATGGAGGGCAGCACGTTCTGGACCTTGCCCATGTAGACGTTGCCGACCATCGAGGTCTGCGTCTTCTGGGCGACGTAGTGCTCGACCAGCACATCGTCCTCGAGCACCGCGATCTGGGTGCGGCCGGCGCGCTCGCGCACCACCATCGAGCGCTTGACGGACTCGCGGCGGGCCAGGAACTCGGACTCTGTGATGACGTTGCGGCGACGACCGGCGTCACGGCCCTCACGGCGGCGCTGGCGCTTGGCCTCGAGGCGGGTCGAGCCCTTGACGGCCTTGACCTCGTCGCGCGCTTCTCGGGCGTCGCGCACCTTGACCACAGTGTTCGGCGGATCATCCGGGGAGGTCGATTCGTCCCCGCTGCTCCCGGAGCGGCGCCGACGCCGGCGACGGCGTGAGCTGGAGGAGCTGCCGGAACCGGACTCGGATCCCTCTCCGCTGCGGTCCTCGTCCTCGGCATCGTCCTGCGCGGAGCTCTCCGCGCCGTTGTCCTCGCTGTCGGTCTCGCCGTAGCCCGTGCCGTCCTCGGATCCCGAGCCGTCGTCGTCGCCGCGACCGCGACCGCGTCGGCCACGACCGCCTCGTCGACGCCGCCGGCGGGAGTTCGAGCTCGAGCTGTCGGAGGAGGAGTCCTCGCTGCTATCGCTGTCGTCGCTGTCGCCATCGCTGCCGTTGTCCTCAGACTCGGAGCCCGCGGCGGCGGAGTCGGAGCTGGCCGCGCCGGAGGTGCGCTGGGAGGAGCGTCGCGAGCGGCTGCGCCGGGAGCGCGAGGGCTGCTCCTCATCAGTCTCGGAATCAGTCTCGGACGACACCTCGTCGTCGTCGTCGGAACCAGCGGCGAAGGAGAGGCCGGCGCTGCCGACCGGGGCGTCGTGGGCACCGACGGTGGTGCGGGGCTGCGCGGTGGGCGCCTGGAACAGGAGCGAGGCGAAGTCCATCTGGACCTGCTCACGGCGACGGGCGCGGTCGTCATCCGCCGCCGCGGCGGAGTCGTCCTCACCGGCGCCACGGGCCGAGGCGAGGGCACGCAGATCGCCGAGGACAGGGCTGTCGTCCGTCGCCGCTGCGGGTGCTTCCGGTGCGGTTGCTTCCGGTGCAACGGCTTCTGGAACGACCGCTTCCGAAGCCTCCTCCTCGACCTGGGGCTCCACGGTCTGGGACGGCGCGGTCTGAGTCGGCGCGGCCTGGGGCTCCTCGACCGCATCCGCGGCCGGGATCACCGGGGCTCCGGCCGGGGCGCCAGCGCGCCGACGGGGGCGCTTCGTCCGCACCGGAGCGGGCTCAGCCGCGGCCGCCTCCTGCGCGGCCACCACGGTGCGCGGGGCGGAGGTCTCCGGCTGCGGGACCGCAGGCGGGGTGAAAGCAGGGGCTCCGACGGGGGCGCCGGCGCGCCGGCGACGACGAGCGGGAGCAGCGGGCTGCGTCTCGTCCGACGAATCGTTCTCGGGAATGTGGGTGCTGTCAGCCATGAGGCCGTCTCCTTCTGGAGGACCAGCGCACCCTGGTCCCTTCTGGTCATCGTCGCTGGGACGGAAGTCTCAAGCCCTCGCCGTCGCGCAGCTCCCCGATGGAAGCGCTGCGATGCCGACCGAGGGAACACAGCGGTCGCGGTCGTCCGCGTAGCCGGTGCTCCGACGTCACGACGCCGGGAGGTTCCCCCACCCGGTACGGAGCAGGAGAGTGCCTCGATCAGTATGGCACAGGGGTCGCTTCCGCCGGAGGCGACATGCTCGGACTGCCTCTGACCGTTCCCGCGGGTCTACGCTCGAGAGCGGGACCATCGTCCTTCGCCGCGCCGGTGACCGCCCCGTAGGTTTTATGACGGCGTGTCGTCCACTCGGGAGGAATCATGGAAGCCTTCGACCTGGCACGGTGGCAGTTCGGCATCACCACCGTGTACCACTTCATCTTCGTCCCGCTCACCATCGGACTGTCCCTGCTGGTCGCGATCATGCAGACCCGGGCGGTCTTCTCGAAGGATCCTGCGCGCAAGGATGCCTGGACGCGGATGACGAAGTTCTTCGGCTCGATGCTGATCGTGAACTTCGGCATCGGTATCGCCACCGGCATCGTCCAGGAGTTCCAGTTCGGCATGAACTGGTCCGAGTACGCACGCTATGTGGGCGACGTCTTCGGCGCACCGCTGGCGCTCGAGGGCCTGGCGGCCTTCTTCCTCGAATCCGTGTTCCTGGGACTGTGGATCTTCGGCTGGGGCAAGATGCCCGAGAAGATCCACCTGCTGACGATCTGGGCCGTGGCACTGGGCACCACCCTCTCGGCGTATTTCATCATCGCCGCGAACTCCTTCATGCAGCATCCTGTCGGCGCGATGCTGAACCCTGAGACCGGGCGTGCGGAGCTCGACCCCTCGCAGGGCTCGATCCTCGCGGTGCTCACGAACGTCACCGCGATGGCGGCCTTCCCGCATGTGGTCTCCGGGGCCTGGCTGGTGGCTGGAGCGTTCCTCACCGGGGTCGCCGTCTGGCACATGGTGCGCCACCACAACCGGGCGCGAGCATTCGGCCTGGACACCGAGGAGGGGCAGGAGCACCATCTCGCCGCCCGCGATCTGTTCCGGCCCACCGTGCGCTTCGGGGTGATCGCCATGGTGGTGTCCGCCGTGGTGCTCGTCATCTCCGGGGACTTCCAGGCCAAGCTCATGTTCGAGCAGCAGCCGATGAAGATGGCCTCGGCCGAGGCACTGTGCGAGACGCAGTCGGACGTACCGTTCTCGATCCTCACCGTCGGAGGGCCGGATGCCTTCAGCGAGGACTGCTCGGGGGTCACCCACATCATCGAGATCCCTTATGTGACGGGGATCCTCGCCACCAACGACCCGCACGCCACCCTGCAGGGCGTGGACGATCTCAACGCCCAGTACAAGGAGCAGTTCGGCGAGACCGCCCTGGACATCCGCGGCAACGAGGTCGCCGTCGACTACCGGCCGAACCTCTTCGTCACCTACTGGTCCTTCCGGCTGATGATGGGGCTCGCCGCCTTCAGCGGAATTCTCGCCCTCTGGGCCCTGTGGGTCACCCGCGGCAAGGGGGAGAACGCCCGCACCTCCGGATCGAAGCTCCTCCAGTGGTTCGCCGTGCTCGCGATCCCGATGCCCTTCTTCGCGAACTCCGCGGGCTGGGTCTTCACCGAGATCGGACGGCAGCCCTGGGTGGTCCACCCCAACCCCCTGGATCCGACGGTCCGGCTGATGACCATGCAGGGCGTCTCCGCGAACCCCGGCTGGATGGTGCTCACCTCGCTGGTCGCCTTCACCCTCGTCTACGGAGTCCTCGCCGTGCTCTGGTTCCAGATGATGCGCAAGGCAGCGCTCAAGGGCGTGCCGCTGGCCCGGCGCGACCCCGAGACCGACGAGCTCGACACCCCCACCCTGTCTTTCGACTACTGAGAAGGGACCAGATCAGATCATGGATGCCATGCTCGACCCCACGGTCCTCCAGACCCTGTGGTTCGCCCTCATCGCCTTCTTCTTCCTGGGCTACTTCGTGCTCGAGGGCTTCGACTTCGGGGTGCAGATGAACGTCGCCACCTTCTGGCGACGAGGCGTGCAGACTCGCGGCACGGTGCTGAAGACCATCGGGCCCGTCTGGGACGGCAACGAGGTCTGGCTGATCACCGGCGGCGCGCTGCTGTTCGCGGCCTTCCCGGAGTGGTATGCCACGCTGTTCTCCGGCTTCTATCTCGCCCTGCTGCTCCTGCTGCTGGTGCTGATCGTGCGGGTGTGCGCCTTCAAATGGCGTGACAAGGTGGACAGCGACCGCTGGAAGAACTCCTGGGACGTGGTCCATGTGATCGGCGGCTTCGCGCCCGCCCTCCTGTGGGGTGTGGCCTTCGGGAATATCGTCTCCGGAGTCTCCATTGATGAGAACCACTGGGTGACCACCTCCCTGCTGGGACTGCTGAACCCCTTCGCGCTGCTGGCCGGGGTGGTGTTCGTGCTGCTGTTCTGGCTGCACGGCACCCACTACCTCGCGCTCAAGGTCCAGGGCAGGCTGCGGGAGGACGCGAACCGGCTGGCCGGGATCCTGGTGTGGCCGACGTTCGTGTCCGGTGCCGCCTTCCTGCTCTGGTTCCAGTTCTCCCACTCGAACACCTGGCTCACCCTGATCCCGGTGGCCGTGGCCGCGGTGGCCCTGCTCGCGGCGGTCCCGCTGAACCGGAAGCGCCGGGAGGGCCTCGCCTTCGGTGCGACCTCGACCGCCATCGCCGCGGCTGCGATCACCCTGTTCGGGGGCCTGTTCCCCTATGTCATGCCGGCCAGCAACGATCCGGCGAACTCGCTGACGGTCGCGAACGCCTCCTCGACCGAGCACACGCTCACGGTGATGCTGGTGGCACTCGGCGTGCTGATGCCCATCGTGATCGCCTACACCGTCTGGACCTATCGGGTGTTCCGCCACCGGGTGGCCGATGAGGACTCCCCCGCCCCCGGCGCCGAGCTGCTCGAGAAGGCGAAGAAGGGCTACCGGGAAGCCTTCGAGCAGGGCTGACAGACTGATCCGATGACCACCGCGACCGCAGAGCCCACCAAGGCCGACCCCGCCGCCGAGCCGGCGCCGAGGCGGAGCCGGGCCCCGCTGGACCCCCGCCTGGTGCGGGAGGTCAGGGCCGCCCGGCACCACCTCGTCAGGAGCGTGGTGCTGGGGCTCGTGCAGTCCGCCTGCATCATCGTCACCGCCCTGGTCATCGCACGCCTCGGCGCGCATCTCCTGGTCCAGCGTGAGATCCCCCAGGAGGCGCCGACCCTGCTGCTGGTGCTTGTCACGGCGCTCGCGGTGCGTGCCGGCGCCGTGCTCGTCGAGGAGGCCACCGCCCACCGTGCGGCGACCGCCGCGATCAGCGAGCTGCGCGGCCGGATCGTCGGCCATGCGGCGGCGCTCGGCCCGCGTGCCGGTGCCGGTCGCGGCGCGGACCTGACTGCGCTGGCCACCACCGGCATCGAGAACCTGCGCCCCTATCTGGTGGGATACGTCCCGCAGCTGCTGCTCTCGCTCACGGTGACCCCGCTGTGCCTGCTGACCATCGGTGTGCTGGATCCGCTCAGCGCGATGATCGCCCTCATCACTCTGCCGCTGATTCCAATCTTCATGGTGCTGGTCGGCAAGCTGACCGTGGGACGGTCCGAGAAGCTGATCGCGGACATGCGCTCCTTGTGGGCCCAGCTGCTGGACCTGGTGGACGGGCTGCCCACGCTGCGGGCGCTGGGCCGCGAGCGCGGGCCCGAGAGGACGGTGCGGGAGCTCGGCGACCGTCACCGCGCCTCGGCGATGGGCTCGCTGAGATTCGCCTTCCTCTCCTCGATGGTGCTCGAGCTGCTGGCCACGCTGTGCGTCGCACTGATCGCCGTGAGCATCGGGATGCGACTGGTCTACGGGGAGATGGAGCTGGCTCCCGCGCTCGCGGTGCTGGTGCTCGCCCCGGAGATCTACCAGCCGCTGCGCAACGTCGGTTCGCAGTACCACGCCTCCACCGACGGTCTGGCGGCGGTGGGCGCGGCCTTCGAGGTGCTCGATGAGCAGCCGTCGGCCGACGGCGCTCTGCCCGCCCCGGATCTGCGCACCTCCTCCCTCGCCCTGCACGGGGTCTCGGTGCGCTCCCGCGACGGCTGGGCACCGCGCAGCGCTGAGCTCACGGTGAGGCCCGGCCGGGTGCTCGCACTGACCGGGCCCTCGGGCGCCGGAAAGACGACCGCGGTCCAGGTGCTGCTGGGGCTGGTGGATAACGACCGGGGCCATGCGGAGGTGATCGCCGCCGACGGCACCGCGACCGACGTCCGCGAGATCACGCGGCGCAGCCTGTGGGACCAGGTCGCCTGGCTGCCGCAGCGTCCTGTGCTGCCCCCGGGGACGATCCGTTCCGTGCTCGTCAGCTCCCAGCCCGGCGCCGACCAGGCCGAGCTGGAGGCGGCGGCCGCCGCGACCGGTCTCGACGCGGTCATCGCCGAGCGGGGCTGGGAGGCGGATCTCGGCCGCGCGGGGCACGGGATCTCGCTCGGTGAGCGGCAGCGTCTCGCTCTGGCCAGGGCGGTCCTCTCCCCCGCACCGCTGGTGGTCCTGGACGAGCCCACCGCGCATCTCGACGGCGCTGCCGAGCAGGTGGTGCTGGACCTGATCGCGGATCTCCGTGAGCGGGGACGGACCGTCGTGGTGATCGCCCACCGCTCACGGCTGGTGGACGTCGCCGATGACGTCGCACGCGTGGAGGCAGGCCGATGACCCCCGCCCCGACAGCCCTCAACGATCCCGCCCGCTCCGACCTGCGCCGGGCGGTGCGGGCGCTCGAGATCCCCCGCGCGCGGCTGCTCGCCGCGGTGCTCGCCGCCTGCGCGACCCTCGGCTCCGCCTTCGCCCTCGCCGCGGTGTCCGCATATCTGGTCACCCGTGCCTGGACGATGCCGCCGGTGCTGGACCTCACCGTCGCCGTGGTGATGGTCCGGGCGCTCGGAGTCTCGCGAGGGGTGTTCCGGTGGCTCGAGCGGATGCTCACCCACGATGTGGCGCTGCGCGGCGTGGTCTCCCTGCGCACGAACCTGTTCTCAGCGCTCGCAGCGCGCACCGACGACACCCTCACCCGGCTGCGGCGCGGGGACCTTCTGAGCCGACTGGGCGACGATGCGCAGGAGCTCGGCGACCATGTCATCACCGCGCTCGTGCCCGGGCTGGTCGCCGCTGTGATGGGGGTGGTCGTGCTCGCGACCTTCGCGCCGCTGTCCCCGGCGGCGACCGCAGCGATGCTCGCGGCACTGCTGCTGGCGAGCGTGCTCGCACCGCTGGCCTCCCACCGCGCCGCCCGCCTCTCCGAGCAGGCCGTGCTCACCACCCGGGCCGAGGTCAGCGCCCAGTCGCTCGAGATCCTCGATGACGCGACCTCGCTCCGGGTCGACGGTCGGCTCGAGGCGGCGCTGACGCAGCTGCATGCCCGGCAGGCCGCCCATGACGCCGCGATCGACCGCGCCGCCCTGCCTGCGGCGGTCGCTGCGGCAGCGGTGCCGTTGACGCTCATCCTCGCCGTGACCGGCTCGCTGCTCGCAGCCGGTGCGGTCTGGCTGGACGGCAGCGCGTCGGCCGGACAGGTCGGCATCCTGCTGCTGCTGCCGCTGTCCTCCTTCGAGGCCGCGACCGCGCTGCCTGCCGCCGCCGCCCAGCACGCGCGCTCCCAGGCCGCTGCGCAGCGCCTGGGACAGCTGGTGGGCCGGGCGCCCACCAGTCCGGCGCCCACCGACCCGGCACCCGTCGGCCCCACCCGCACCGACCCGGTACCGCAGCGCCCGCTGACCGCCGCCCTCCGCGTGGTGGGGCTCACGGCCGGGTGGACCGCTGAGGCGCCGCGGGTGCGGTCGCTGGACCTCGAGCTGCCTCCCGGTGCTCGGCTCGCGGTGGTCGGCCCCTCAGGCAGCGGGAAGTCCACGCTGCTGGCGACGCTCGCCGGGCTGCTCGACCCGCTCGCCGGCACGGTCGAGCTAGATGCCCAGGACGTCGCCGCCCTCGCCCCGCAGGACGTGCGCTCCCGGGTGACGATGTTCGCGGAGGACGGTCATGTCTTCGCCACCACGCTGCGGGAGAACCTGCGGGTGGTGCGGGGGGATCTCGAGGACTCCGAGGCGGAGGATGCGCTGCGGGCCGTCGGCCTCGACGACTGGATCGCGACCCTCCCCCACGGGCTCGACACGATGCTCGGTCCGGATGGGACCACCATCTCCGGCGGTGAACGGCGGCGGCTGCTGCTGGCGCGCGCGGTGGTGCGCCGCGGACCGGTGCTGCTGCTGGACGAGCCCACCGAGCATCTCGACACCGGACGGGGCGATGCGCTGCTGCGCGCGCTGCTCGATCCTCGCGAGAGCACCCTCGTCCCTGCGACCACCACCGTCGTGGTGGTCACCCACCGTGTCGAGGCGATTCCCTCCGGCACCCCGATCCTCCGTCTCGAGGAGCACCGATGAGCTCACACACCCCATCACCCACGCGCCCGCCATCGACCGCTCCCGCCCGTCCGGATCGTCCGCGCATCCAGGATCTCGCCGGCGCCATCCTCGCCGGGGGCGAGACCGAGGACCTGCTGGACCTGCTGCTCCACTCCGCCCGCACCGACCTCGCCGCCCGCAACGCCGCCCTCGTGATGCCGCTGGGCCCCTCCCGCTGGGGGATAGAGATGGTGGACGGCCCGGATGCCGCCTCGCTGCATGGTGCGGAGATCCCCGCGGACTCAGCCATCGGCGAGGCCCTGCTGTGCGCGGATCCCGATGTGCTCGAGGCCATCGACAGCCTCAACGTGGACACCGCCGGCACCGGGCAGGAGGACTGCCGGGCGCTGCTGGGCGTGATCGACGCGGCAGAGCACGGAACGGGGCTGCTCGCGGTGCTGCGCGCCGCGGATGCCGAGCCGTTCACGGCCGCGGATCGCGAGCGGCTGGACTCGCTCGCGGGTCTGATCGCCCTCACCCTGCGCTCCCCGTTCCTGCACTCGGACAGCGGGATCGACGACGAGCGCGGTCGCATCGCCCGCGACCTCCACGATCTCGCGATCCAGGAGCTCTTCGCCGTCGGGATGGAGCTCGAGAGCCTGGTGCAGTCCCTCGAGGCGCCGGGCATGACCCCGTCGAACGCCCGGATCCGCAGCTCCGTGGCCACTTCGGTGCAGGGAGTCGAGAACGCCGTCGCCCAGATCCGGCAGATCGTGCAGTCACTGCGACGCGAGCGCGCCGTGGCCAGCCTCTCCGAGCAGCTTCGGCACGAGGTGGGGCTGGCCACCGCCGGGCTGGGCTTCGTCCCCTCGATGCGGCTGCCCCCGCACCCCGCGGAGATGGATGCCGAGCTGCCACCGGAGATCGCCGAGGACGTGGTGGCGGTGGTGCGGGAGTGCCTGGCCAATGCGGCCCGGCACGCGCACGCGAGCGCGGTCGCGGTCTCGGTGAGCGTGTTCTCCGAGGGGGTCGACCGGGTGGTGCAGGTCAATGTCTCCGACAACGGCCGCGGGATCGATCCCTCGGTGCGCCGTCGCAGCGGGTTGGCGAACATGTCTGCCCGTGCGCGGCGTCATTCCGGCTGGGTGGACGCGATCAACCTCGAGCCGGGGACGATGATCTCCTGGCGGGTGACGCTGCCGAGCTGAGGCCTGCTCTGCCGGCGCTGCTACTGCTGCTTCCACCCGGCGCGACGGCGGGCGGCGACCAGCGCCGCCACCTGGGTGCGACGCTGCATCCCGAGCGCCTGCAGGATCACCGTGACCCGGTTCTTGACTGTCTTCTCGGCGATGCCGAGCGCTTCGGCGATCTCACGGTTGGAGTGTCCATCGCCGATCAGCTCGACGATCCGCTGATCGGACTGCGAGAGGTCCGGTCCTTCATCCCCGTGGTCGGCGGGCCAGATCGACTTCCCTGCATGCACCGCGATGATCGCCTCGACGATCTCCTGCGAGCGCGCGGACTTCAGCATCAGGCCGGCCGCCCCCACGGCTTTCGATTCACGCAGCGCGGCGTCGTCGTCGAAGCTGGTGAGCACCAGCATCAGCTGCTCGGGGTTCAGCTCCCGGGCCTTCTTCATGACGTCGATGCCGGTGCCGTCCGGGAGCTGGAGGTCCACGACCAGCACCTCGGGCCGGATCGCGGGCAGGCGTCGGTTCGCCTCGAGGACGGAGGAGGCCTCACCGATCACGCTCAGCTGCTCGCTCGCATCGATCACGGTGACGATGCCGCGACGGACCACCTCATGGTCATCGACCAGCATCACGCGGATCGGTGTGGGGGAAGAGCTCGACGTCACAGGAATTCTCACCTCGCGGATCATCTGCTCGCTGTGCTGTCCTCGAAAGTCGGCACAGTCACCCGGAGCAGGCTTCGGTTCCTCCGCCCTTCGTGACGGAGCCGGGCTCAATCTATCGCATCGGGCAGTCCCTGCCCTGGTCGGAAACGACGTCACCGAATGCGGGATCACTCTCGCGCAGCGCTCCGAGCCAGCAGGCCATGCATGGTCATCCAGCTGATGAAAGCCTCGAACCAGCCGGTGCTCGTCGTCTCCTTCGGATACATGCCGAAGCCGTGGCCGCCGCGTTCGTAGTAGTGGAACTCGACGGGGCGTCCGGCAGCGTGCCAGCTCTCGACGAGTCCGAATCCGCTGGAGGCGAACAGGGGGTCATCGGCGGCGAGCGCGATGAACAGCGGCGGCGCGTCCGCCGGGACGTCGAACGAGCTCATCGGGCCATAGACGCTACCGATGAAGGCGGGCTCGGCGTCCTCGCCCGCGAGGGCGGTGGCGAGTGTGAGCATAGCGCCGGCGGAGAAGCCGACCATGCCGACCCGGGCCGGATCCAGGCCCCACTGGGTCGCGTGGCTGCGCACCCATGCAAAGGCGGCGCGGGCGTCGGTGATCTGCGCATCAAGACCCGCGAACGATCCGACCGGGTCCTTCCGGTGGGCCGGGGGCGGTCCGGAGAGCATCTCGCGGATCTCCGTCGCGAAATCCTCGAGTTCAGGGGCGGTCTGTCGGAGGCGATACTTCACCACGAATGCGGCGACGCCGCGGTCGGCGAGCGCCCGCGCGACGTCCCAGCCCTCGTTCTGCATGGACAGTGACCGGAAGCCACCGCCGGGAGCCACGATCACGGCGGTGCCCGTGGCATCGGCCGGATCGGGCAGCACGGGCGTGAGTGTGGCGACGGTGACGTTCCGGGCGAACACGCTCCCGTATTCGCGGTGCCAGGATTCCGGGGTCGTCGCCCCGGGCAGCACGCCGGTGCCCAGCTCCACGGTGCCCGGCTGCTCGGGCGTCACGATCGGCGTCATCCCCTCATCCACTGTGCTCGGGGCCATGTGTGTCTCCATTCGGGAGGTCAGCGGGAGAGCATGGCCTCAGTGCCACGCCCCGCACAGAGTCTATGTCCGGCCATACCTCCTGCCTATGACGTGATGTGTGCCCTCGGCCGCTGGCAGCGCGGGCAGAAGTGCGAGGAACGGTTCTGGAACATCTCGCGACGGATCGTCGCGCCGCAGCGGGGGCATGCCTGCCCGGTGCGCCCATAGGCGTTCAGCGAGCGGGCGAAATAGCCGCTGCGACCATCGACGTTCACGTACAGCGCGTCGAAGCTGGTGCCGCCCACTTCCAGTGCCCGCTCCATCACTTCCTGGGCGGCACGGAGGATCGCGAGCGCCCGGCGCTGGCTGAGCGCAGTGCCCGGGGTGTCGAAGCGGGTCCGTGCCGTCCACAGCGCCTCGTCGGCGTAGATGTTCCCGATCCCCGAGACCAGCTGCTGGTTGAGCAGCAGCGACTTCACACCGCTGCGTCGGGCGCGCAGGGCACGGGCGATCCCGGGGAGGTCGACTGCCGGGTCGAGCAGATCGCGGGCCACGTGGGCAGCGTCGGTCGGAAGCAGTCCATCCGGACTGCCCATCGCGGCGAGCGCGCCGTCGGCCGCCTCCACCAGCGGGCTGGTCCACAGGCCGCCGAAGAGACGCTGATCGATGAGGTCCACGCGGGTTCCGCCGTCGAGGTGCAGCGACAGGCGTCGGTGGCGCAGCGGATCCGAGGCGGGACCCTCCGAGGGTGCACGGGGCGCCAGTGCGGTCCCGTCGGCGGTCGCGATCCGCAGCTGCCCGCTCATTCCCAGGTGTCCCATCAGCGCCTCGCCGGTGTCGGCGCCGTCCGCATCGGCGAGCCGCCACCACAGGAACTTGCCGCGCCGCACCACCGCCGTGAGGGTGGTGCCGAGGAGGGCGGCGCGCAGCCGGTCCACTCCCCCGACCTGGCGGCGGATGATCCGGGCGTCGAGCAGCTCGACGGCCTCCACGGTGCGGCCGACGGTGCGGGGCTCGAGGCCGCGCCGGACGACCTCGACCTCGGGCAGCTCGGGCATGAGCTCAGCCTCCGTTCAGCCTCGCGGGATCAGGGTCTCGCCGCGCTCGGCGAGGATCCCTCGCACCGCGTTCTGGGCCGCGGCGAGCTCGGAGTCCTTCTTCGAGGCGCCGTCGCCGCGGGCGGTGACGATCCCTTCGACGGTGACCGTGGCGGTGAAGGTCTTCTGGTGCTCGAGACCGGATTCGGTGATCTCGTAGGAGACGCTCTGCCCTTCGGCCGCGGCGATCTCCTGGAGACGGGACTTGAAGTCGTATCCGGTCTCGAGGAACTCGTCGGAGTCCAGCAGGGGGCGCAGCAGCTCGAGCACGAAGTGGCGGGAGACGTCCTGGCCGAGCGCCAGGTGGGCGGCCCCGATCACGGCCTCGGTGGTGTCCGCGAGGATCGATGCCTTGGCACGGCCGCCGGTGAGGTCCTCACCGCGCCCCAGCCGCACATACGCGCCGAGGTCGAGCTTCGAGGCGATCACGGCGAGCGCGCGCGTGCTCACGGTCGCCGCGCGGCGACGTGCCAGATCACCTTCGGGAAGCGTCGGGTGGGTGGCGTAGAGGTGCTCGGTCACGGCGAGCTGCAGCACCGCATCGCCGAGGAACTCGAGCCGTTCGTTGTGCGGCAGGCCGTCATTCTCGTACGAATAGGAGCGGTGGGTCAGCGCGAGATCGAGGAGCCCGGACTCGCTGAGGTCGGCCGCCTGCCCGGCGTCCAACGGCAGTCGGTCCAGCAGGCCCTTCGGAGCGGCGGCCTCGGTGGCGCGGCGCCTGCGCGCCATCAGGCCTCCTCGTTCTTCGACTCGTCCTCGAACAGGCCCTGCAGAGCGGCGAAGCGATCGTCGATGACGTCGTGGTGGTGGTCCGGATCGTCCTCCATGCGGAAGCCGCACTGGCCGCACAGGCCGGGGCAGTCCTCACGGCACAGGGGGCGCTCATCGGCCGCCATCGCGAGCGCGTCACGCACCAGCGGGCCGAGGTTGACGGCCTCGTCCTCGAGGAGGGTCGAGTCCTCCTTCTCGTCCGCCTTCACCTTCTCGGGGAACATGAACAGCTCGTCGAGTCGGGCGGTGACGTCCTGCTCGACCGGGTCGAGGCAGCGGGAGCACTCCCCATCGAGGTGGGCGACCACGGTGCCGTGGACGTAGATCCCCTCGACCACGGACTCGAGCTCCGCCTCGACGGCGATGTCCTGCCCTTCGGGGACCTGCATCGCGATGCCGCCGGCCTCACGTGCCGGGGCGGGGACGGTGCGCTCCACGTGACGGTGCGATCCGGTGCGGCTGATGAGGTCGACCGCATCGAAGATCAGGGCGGTGTCCAGCGATGTGGTGGAGGCGTGGTCGGAAGACATCGGTGATGGTCCTGTTCGTGTCGTGGGGATCAATCAGGATACGGCGGCGGCGTCGCGCAGTGCGTCCATGGAGGGGGCGGGGAGCATGTCGGAGACATCACCTCCGAGCGCGTGGACCTCCCGCACGAGGGACGAGGAGATGTGGGAGAGAGTCGCATCGGTGAGCAGGAAGAGCGTGTCGACGCCCGCGAGGTGGTGGTTCATCCGCGCCATCGGCTCCTCATAGGCGAGGTCGAGCTGGGAGCGCAGTCCGCGCACCACGGCGCCGGCGCCGAGCTCCCGGCAGAAGTCGACCAGCAGTCCCATGGGGAGCGTGCGGACCTCGACGTCCCGGGAGAGGTCCGTCTCCTCGAGCGTCTGCGTGATCGCGCTCTTGCGGGCCTCGAGGTCGAGCGTCCCCTGCTTCGAGGGGTTGTGGGAGACGGCGATGATCACGTGATGGCCGAGGGCGGCGGTCCGACGGGTGAGGTCCAGGTGTCCCAGGGTGAAGGGATCGAACGAGCCGGGCAGGACGACAGTGCTCATGTCGCCACTCTAATGCGGAACGTCGCTGGCGCTGATCATGCTGGCGCTGCTCAGTCGAGCGCGATGCTGACCTGGTGCACGCCCGCCTCATCGATCGCGCCGATGGTGAGCATGCCGGTGAGACCCGCGAGGTCACCGGTGCCGGAGCCGGGGGCGATGAGATAGCGGAGGTCCGGGTCGCCTCCCGCCATGGTGCCGAGCTGCTGGAAGGTGAGGGTGCCCCGGCGGCCGTCGAGGGTGCCCTCGAAGAGCTCCGTGGCGATGTACGAGGCGCTGCCGCTCGCGGGGTCCCCAGCGGTGAGCATGACCCCGCGAGAGGTGCCTTCGAGGTCGCCGACCCAGGTCTTGGCCAGGTCGAAGCGGTCAGCGGCGCCGGGGAGGATCTCGGCGGGGGTCAGGTCGACGGTGAAGGTGGCGCTGAGGATGGTCATGGCTCAAGTATCTCCGTTGCGGGCGTAGGCCGACGGAGTCATCCCGGTGATGCTCCGGAAGTCCCGGACGAAGTGGGACTGGTCGTACCAGCCGAGGTCCTGGGCGAGGTCCGCGATCGGTCGGTGGTCTCCGCGGTCGATCGCGGAGACGGCGTCCATCACGCGTGAGCGCAGGATCATGCGTTTCGGGCCGACGCCGACGAAGCGGCGGAAGGTCCGCTGCAGGTTCCGGATGCCGAGGCCCGAGCGTCGCTCGAGCTCTGCAGTGCCGGTCACCGCGGGATCGGCGAGCAGCTCGAGGATGAAGCAGAAATCCGCATATCCGGGGGCGTCCTGCGGGCGTTGCGCGAGCAGCCAGGCGTCGAGAGCGGGCGCGGCGCCGGTCGCAGCGTTCGCCGTGCTCGCCGTGCTCGACGTGCTCGACGTGCTCGACGTATTGGGATGTGCTGCGGGTGGGACGTCGGTGTCGAACCACTCTGCGGCGGGGACCGTGCGGTCCCGCACCGAGGCCGGCGGGGCTGTGGTGAAGGCGGTGGTGCCGCCGAGACGGAAGCGCACCCCGATGACGCCCCCGGTGCCGGACTGGGTCACCTCGAAGCGTCCGCGGGTGATCGGGCCCGTGATCCAGGCGCCGGCGCGGGTGCCACCGGTGCCTGCACGCCGCACCCCGCCCCATTCGCGGGTCAGATGGATGGCGGGATCATCGAGGGTGGTCACCACATGCTGCTGTCCGGGTGGGAGCTGCCAGGTCACCGACCAATACCGATCCACCCAGCGGCGCAGAGGCGCAGCCGGCTGTGCGTGGTCGTAGTGGGCGTGAAGGAGGAACTCCGCAGGATTCAGCACATGCCCGAGCATGTGGCCAGGCGGCCCCTGGCCCGGTATCGGCTGTCCCGGTGCGGTCTGGCCCGGTGCGGCCTGGCCCGGTGGCAGGTGACCGGCGGGCGTCCCACGGAAGGACCGCGACCCTGTCGCGTTCGTCCAATCCTCCGCGCTGCGCATGGAGGCAGTCTGGCAGGCATGACAGATATCCCCGTCGCCCGCCTTGCCATGATCACGCTCGATGCCACCGATCCGGAGCCGCTCGCCCAGTTCTGGTCGGCTGTGCTGGGCTGGCCGATCACCGTTCTCACCGAGCAGTACGCGATGCTCTCCGGTCCCAGCCACGCGCTGGGCATCGGCGCGATCCCCGATCATCAGGCCCCGTCCTGGCCGGATGACGGGCGCAAACAGTTCCACTTCGATCTGGCCGTCGAGGATCTCGAGGCGGCGGCGGCTCGCTGTGTGGAGCTCGGTGCCGAGCGGGTGGAGCCCCAGCCCGGCGAGACCTGGGTGGTGCTGCGCGATCCTGCTGGCCACCCCTTCTGCCTGACCGACGCTGCGGCGTGGGGATGACAGGACGGGAGACCCGTCCCCGTCAGCCGTTTCGCTCGCTCGCCAGCAGCGCGTAGGACATCCCGTCCAGCCAGCGCCCGCTGCGGTGGAGGGACTCCTCGTGGAAGGTGCCCTCGAGCCGCAGTCCGATCTTCTCCATCACCCGCCGCGAGGCGAGGTTCTCCGCGAAGCACGACGCTTCGACGCGACGCACACCGAGGCCGTCGATCGCGAGGTCGAGCAGGGCCCCGGCGAACTCGGTACCGAACCCGCGGCCGTGGATCGCCGGGTCCAGGACCCAGCCGATCTCAGCCTGCTGCCCAGCGGCCTGGTCCTTCATGTCCGCCTGGGACCACGCGTCCTGCCGCTCGAGCTTGCCGGAGGCGATGATCCTGCCGTCGAGCAGGCCCACCACGCAGCTGCCGAGAGTCTTGTCCCACCACTCCTGATGGTCCTCGAGAGACGTGTTCAGCGTGGTGGTCCATTCCTGCACCTCGGGCAGGCGGAACCATGGCCACACCGTCTCGGCGTCCTCGGAGAGGCCAGGACGCAGGATGAGGCGGCGCGTGTGCAGCGGCCAGTCGAGGTCGGCAAGGCCAGTGAGGGCGGTGGGCGAGCGCGTCATCGGGACAGGATAGCGGTGCGCTCAGAAGGGTGGCGGACGGTGCTCCGGCAGCGACGCCAGCGGCGGCGGCCCGGGATCGGTGAGCTCGTCGTACTCGGGCCGGGAGTAGTACTCGGTGAGATGGAGCCCCCACCGATAGGCCTCCTCGCGGTCCGCGCTCTCGGCGGGACTCTCGTCGAGGATTCCGAGGCGGGTCACGGCTTCGAACTCGAGATCGCTGCGGTACTGCTCCCATGCACGGTGCAGCTTCTCGGAGAGTTCCCTGGTGACGAGGTCGGTGTTCTTGGCGACGTCGCTGACCGCAGCGCCGCCGATCCTCCAGCGAGTGACGCCGGTGACTTCGTTCCGATCGGGATCGAGAAGTCCGGCGGTCTTCATCCGGTGGTGGGTCCTGCACAGCCGGTGGAGGTTCTCGATCGTGGTGGGGCCGCCTCGGGAAGGTTCCTCGAGGTCGAACTCCTCGATGTGGTCCATCTCGCCGATGGTCATCACAGAGCGGGCGCAGCCGGGCACCGCGCAGACGGGGTCGATCAGGCGGAGGTTCTCGGCCATCGCCGCGGAAGGGCGGTAAGTCTGGGACGCGCTGGGCAGGTAGTCCCCCGAGATCGGGTCGGTGAGCACCCGTTCGACGGCAGGCGCCTTGGCGACCATCTGCCGTGCCATGCGTGGTGGGATCGGGATCGTGCCGTCGAGCATGGCAGGTGCATTCGAGAGGCCGAGCAGCGTGAGCACGGGCACGACGAGCGAGATCCGGAAGGCTGGCGCGGGGACCTCTACCGTCCCGGTCTCGAGCATCGAACGGACCGCCACCGCATACTGCAGCGCCGCGAGGGACAGGTGCCGGCCCTCGCGCGCGGCGTCCCCATCGAGGTCGAAGGGGATCGGCGCACCGGTCTCGAGAGCGTGTCGTTGGGCGTCCTGGACGGCGCGTGCGGAGGCATCGAGCCGTTGACCGAAGGCGGTGATCTCTGGGATCGGACCGCGGATCATGATGCAGGCAGTGCCATCACCGTCGGGTGAGGGCTGGATGAACACGCCGCGCTGCTCCTGCGGAGTCTCCTGCACCGCCGCGCGGCCGAACCATTCGATGAGCGTGCGCAGCTCGCGGTAGAAGCGCTCGACGTCGATCGCCTCGAGCTGCCAGACCGCAACCCGCTCGTCGACCTGACGCCGCTGGACGTGCGTCAGCCGCAATACGCTGCGGATCAGCCACTCGAACCAGTCCACGGGCAGCGCGCCCTCCTCCACCCGTGCGAAGCATGCGGGCAGGTCGGTGACCGCGACGTGCGCATCCCGGAGGCGGTCTTCGCCACGGGACAGCTTCATGCGCAGACCTGCAGAGGCCGCCAACGCGTGGAGGGCCTTCTCGTCTCCCTCATCGCTCTCGGACCAGAGGGAAGCGAGGTCACGTATCTCGGCGACATAGAGGGCGGCGTGCTCCTGCCGTCGGCGGCGGAAGATCCGCAGCACAGTCTCAGCCTCCGGGGAGCTGGGAAGGACATCGGCGCGCTCCACGAGGGCTTTCGAGGTGAGGAGCTTGCGCACCCGCACCGGGGCGCGGGGAGGCTCCGCAGCGCGGGAAGGCTCCGCATTGGTCTGCTTCATGGCAATCCCCTCCTCTGCACCCTTGCTCGTGCCCTGTCGTGATCTGCGGCGCCGACGACCGATCCCCACACCGGATGTTCGATCGAATGTTCGACCGAGCGTGCGACCAGGTGCCGACATCTCTCATTTTAGAACACATGCTCGACAAGCGCCAGAGAAACATCCGCTCCTCGCAAATTTGTGGATAACCCACGGCGGTGGAGGAACGGTCGCGATATCCACAAATCGTGCACCAATTGGGGATACTCGCAGGTCACCAGTGCGCGCGCTCGGCATGACAACCGCCTCCGCGCCAGCCGCGCGAATTGCGTCCACGCCATATCTGCAGGCCACAAAGCTACAGCGTGTTAATGCATATTCGCCGCCGCGCTGCAAGCACTTCTTGAAAATGTGGATAGAGCGGCATCACGACGAGCCACCGAACGTCACGCCGAGCCACCGAACGTCAGGCCGGGCCACCGAACTGCAGCGCGGTCTCCCCGTACTCCTTGCTGCCGTCGTCCGCCCAGCCCTCGGGCCAGTCGACGGGACGAGTGCGTGAGGAGCGCTCGATGACGACCAGCGCATCCTCCGCCAGGGCGGGGCGGAGGGTGAGCAGAAGCTGCTCGAGCGCCTCGGTGGTCACGTCATACGGCGGGTCGAGGAAGACCAGGGTGGCGGCGTGGCCGGAGGGCTGCGATGCCGGCTGCGCGGCGAGCTGGGCCGCCACGGCAGCGGCCCTGCCGACTCGGATGTCCGTGCGCTCGGTGAGGCCGAGGTCGGCGGCGGTGCGGCGCAGCTGCTTGGCGGTCGGGCCGTGCAGCTCGACCAGCAGGGCATGCTCTGCGCCCCGGGACAGCGCCTCGAAGGCGAGTCCGCCGGTGCCCGCGTAGAGATCGAGCACGCGGGCGCCGACCAGGGCGTCCCAGCCCTCGAGCCGGTTGAACAGGGCCTCGCGCACCTTGTCGGTGGTCGGGCGGGTTCCCTTGCCAGGAGGGCCGGGGATGGTGCGGCCGCCGAGGGTGCCGGAGACGATGCGCGGCATATCAGCTCCTCTCCACGTCGGGGTCGGCATCCCGCAGCCGGTCCGCGACGGCACCGGCGAGAGCGGGGTGGGTGGTGAGCTCGGGGTCGGCGGCGACCACGGCGAAGGCGTCCTCGCGGGCCTGCTCGATGGCGCGGGCGTCACGGATGACATCGAGGTGCTTGAGGGTGCGCTGCAGGCCGGACTGCTCCTCCCCCACCAGATCGCCGGCGCCTCGGCGACGCAGGTCGAGCTCGGCGAGCTCGAAGCCGTCGGTCGTCTCCGCGATGGCGTGCAGGTGCGTGGAGTGCTGCTGCCCGGGCTCGCCGGAGGTGTCGAAGAAGGCGATTCCGGCGTGCTCCCCGCGACCCACGCGGCCGCGCAGCTGGTGGAGCTGGGAGACGCCGAAGCGTTCGGCGTCCAGGATGATCATCACCGAGGCGTTGGGGACGTCGACCCCCACCTCGATGACGGTGGTGGAGACCAGCACGTCGATCTCACCGCGCACCATCTGTCCCATCACCTCCTGCTTCTCCTCCACAGACAGGCGGCCGTGGAGGATGCCGAGGCGGGCCCCGGCGAGCTCGGAACGCTCGGCGAGCCGCTCTGCGGTCTGGGTGACGCCGCGGGCGGGCTCGAGCATCGGCGGCCCCTCCTTGCCGTTCTCGTCGAGGATCAGCGGGGCGGGCGCGTCGGCCTCGTCCTCATCGATGCGGGCGCAGACCACGAAGACCTGACGGCCCGCGGCGATCTCCTCCGCGGCGCGCTGCCACATCCGCCGCTCCCACTTCGGGAGCTTCTCGTGGACCACGAAGCTGGTGACGCCGGCGCGCTGCCCCGGGCTCTCGCTGAGGGTGAGCACGTCGAGGTCGCCGACGGTCGCGAGCGCAGCGGTGCGCGGGATCGGGGTCGCGGTCATCACGATCACATGAGGGCTCTTCCCGGCGGCACCCTTGGCGCGCAGCCGGCGGCGATGGTCGACCCCGAAACGGTGCTGCTCGTCGATCACCACGAGGCCGAGCGAGGCGAACTCGACCTTCTCGGCCAGCAGCGCATGGGTGCCCACGACGATCCCGGCCTGCCCGGAGGTGACGTCGAGCAGCGTCTCTCGACGGCCAGCGGTGCGCTGGGAGCCGGTGAGCAGGCGCACGCGGGTCGCGGCGGCATGCCCATCGAGCTGACCGGCGCGGGCGAGGTCCCCCAGCAGGGTGATCAGGGTGCGGTGATGCTGCTCGGCGAGCACCTCGGTGGGGGCGAGCAGCGCGGCCTGGTGGCCAGAGTCCACGGCGCGCAGCATGGCCCGCAGCGCGACGACGGTCTTGCCCGAGCCGACGTCCCCCTGCAGCAGCACGCTGGTGGGATGCCCCTTGCCGATGCGCTCCTGGATCTTCGTGCCGATCTCTCGCTGCCCCTGCGTGAGGGTGAACGGCAGGCGCTCATCGAGCAGAGGCTGCAGCGGCCCTTCAGCGGAGAGGACGGGGGCGGGGGTGCGTTCGTCCTGGGCGCGGCGCTGAGCGAAGATCGCCTGCAGGATGAAGGCCTCCTCGTAGCGGAGGTGGGCCATGCCGCGGCGGGTGTCCTCGACAGTCAGCGGGATATGGACCAGGCGGGACGCCTCGGCAAGCGGGGGCAGGCCGCGGCGGGCGATCACCTCGTCCGGCACCGGGCGGGTGAGGGAGTCGGCGAACTCGAGACCCTTCTCAGTCGCCGAGCGCATGGTGGCCTGGGAGATGTTCTGGCGCAGCGGGTAGATGGGGCGGGGCCGCTGGGCCCAGGCGCGGCCCTCGTCGGTGTCCTCGATCGTCTCGTAGTCCGGGTGGGTGATCTGGAGCGAGTCGCGGTAGTCGTCGAAGCCGACGGTGCCGTGCACGATGATCAGCGCGCCGACGGGCAGCCGGCCACGGTGCCACTGGACCTGGTGGGGCTTGGTGAGGAAGAAGGTGAGCGGCATGTCCTCGATACCGTCGGAGACGGTCACCTCGAGGATGAAGCCGCGACGGCTGCGCATCGCGCGATCGCGCACCGAGACCACCGAGACCACGGCGCTGACGGCCTCACCCTCGTTGACCTCGTGGAGGGAGCGCAGCGGAGCGGGTACGACATAGCGGCGCGGCGCGAAGCGCATCATCGTGTCCAGGTCCCGCACCCCGAAGGACGCCATAGCCTTGGACTCCTTGGAGATCAGCAGCTCCGTGAGCGGCATCGAGCCCCGTGCGGACTCGTGCCTCCTGGCCATGCGGACGTCTCCTCGTGCTCGATGTGCGCCGCCCGGTGGAGTGCGGCGCGCCAGGCCCTATCGTGCCACCATCCGGCAGTGCCGTGATGGAATCCACATGGGGAGGAAGCGTCCCCCGCTTCTGACCCGCGAGCATCTGGGCTATGATTCCGTGGTTGCCCTGACCTCCGGGGGGTCGCACCTCCGTGCTCACCCAGGTCACCGACCCCGCCGTTCCGGCGCGGGGGTGGAGCGGGCACCGCGATCAGAACATCGACGTACCAGGAGACGACAGTGGCTGCTTCCACGTGTGACATCTGCGCCAAGGCCCCGAGCTTCGGCAAGACCGTGTCTCACTCGCACCGCCGCACCTCGCGTCGCTGGAACCCGAACATCCAGTCCGTCCGCACTGTGATCAACGGCACCAGCAAGCGCGTGAACGTGTGCACCTCCTGCCTCAAGGCAGGCAAGGTCAGCACGCTCGGTGCCTGAGCGAGACCGCACAGCATTCATCCACGAGAGCCCTCACCCGATCGGGTGAGGGCTCTCGTGCATTCCGGGCGCGCTGCACCAGCCCACCGAGGAGACTCCATGCCCGCGTCAGCACCCACCATCCTGGCCACCAGCGCCGGCTACCGGCCACATCCCCGGCTGCGCTTCGGCTTCGGGCCGATGATGGCCTTCGCGATCGAGCTCGGGCAGGAACGCGGGCCTCGCACCGACGGGCCCCCGCGGATCTGCAACATCGGCACCGCGAGCGGTGATGACAAGGGCTTCCAGCGAGATATGGAAGAAGCGGCGAGGGACGCGGGATACGTCCTGCACCATCTGAGCCTGTTCACCCAGCCGAACGTCGAGGACATCGAGTCCTACCTGCGCGGGTTCGACGTCATCTGGGTGAACGGCGGCTCGGTCGTGAACCTGCTCGCGGTGTGGCGCGCGCACGGCCTGCCCGAGATCCTCCACCGGCTCTGGCATGACGGCGTGGTGCTGGCCGGGATCTCCGCGGGGTCGATCTGCTGGTTCGAGGGCGGGGCCACCGACTCCTTCGGCCCGGATCTGCAGCCGGTGACGAACGGCCTGAGCTTCCTGCCCGGCGCCAACGGTGTGCACATGGACTCCGAGGCCGGTCGCCGGCCGCTGCTGCGAGCGCTGGTGGCCGACGGGACACTGGGTGCCGCCCTCTGCACCGACGACGGCACGGGCCTGCTGTTCCGCGGCACCGAGCTGGTCGAGGCGGTCGCGGAAGTCGACGGGGTGCGGGTCACGCGGATCGAGCGCGGGGCCGACGGTGACGCCGTGGAGGCCGATCTGCCGGTACGACGCCTGCACTGAGGATCAGGGCACGTCGCGCAGCAGCGCGGTGAGGCCGTTCGGGATCTCGACAAGGTGCACCGGATCCACCTCGGTGCGCCGCAGGGTGGCCAGCAGCGGGGCGGCGTGCGGGTCGGTGGGATGGTTGTCGAAGTCGACGGTCTCCGTGCCCAGCTCCCGCAGGCCCTCGAGCAGAGCGGCGAGGCAGAGGGCGACATCGGCACGGGCCGTCGGGGCCGACGCATCGATCGCCTCGAGGGCTCCTTCTCGGTGCCGGCCGACTCTCGCGCCCTCGTCCTCGTCCCTGCCCTCGTCTTCGTCCTCGCCCTCGTCCGCGCGGTAGAGGTCGGCCAGCGCCGTGATCTCGCCGCCGCGGATCACAGCCCAGGAGTGCTCGTGCACGGACTCCTCATAGAACTCCTCCCCCACCTCGGGACGGAGCACCTCACGGGAGGCGGTGGGCGACCAGCTGGCGTGCTGCCAGGTGTAGCGGTCGGTGAGGGCGTCGACGAGCTGCTCGCGCGGGAGCTCGGTCCAGGGGACGGCGCGAGCGGTGCCGTCGTGGGACGCGCTGACCGCGGCGCACCAGCGGGCGGTGCGATCCGCTGAGACATCGACTCTCAGCAACGGGACCTCGAGGTAGGCCACCGCCCCCTGTGCGCGCAGGAAGCCGTCACGCTCCGAGCCGGGCACCACCTTGCTGGACAATGGATTATCACTGTAACTGCCGAGTTCGTGGAGAAGCGCTGTTCCGTGGCCAAGGCGGCGGTACCCCTCCTCGATCTCGAGCTCGACCAGATCGCGGTCGGGATGGACGACGTTGCGGCCGATACGGCCCACCCCGATCACGCGCGACTCCCCGGAGATGGGGTCGTCGACGTCGAGCACGAGCGCACGGAAGCCCTCGCGCCAGCCATCCGGCTTCAGCCACTCGAAACGGTTCCCGTCGCGGTCGACGTCGGCCGGCGTGGCGGGACGGAATCGTCGCGCCACGCCGGCCTCGCCCCCGTCGTTCACTCCGCTGCGGCGTCCGCGAAGGTGGAGGTGTCGATCACGGCACGGAAGTGCACATCGCCGGCGACCACGCGGTCGTAGGCGGCGTCCGCCTCCCCGACCCCGATGACCTCGATCTTCGCGGCGAGGCCGTGCTCGGCGCAGAAGTCGAGCATCTCCTGGGTCTCGGCGATGCCGCCGATGTTGGAGCCGGCGAGCACCTTGTTGCCGCCGATCAGTGAGCCGAAGCCGACGGGCTGCTTCGCCGGCGGGAGGCCCACGACCGCCATCACGCCGCGCGGCGTAAGCAGGCGCAGGTACTTGTCCACGGGGATGTCGGCGCTGATGGTGTTCAGGATCAGGTCGAACTCGCCGCGGTGGTCGCTGAAGAAGTTCTCGTCGGTGGTGGCGAGGACCCGCTGCGCTCCGAGCTCGAGGGCATCCTGCTCCTTCTTCAGGGAGCGGGAGAGCACAGTGACCTCGGCGCCCATCGCTGCCGCGAGCTGCACGCCCATGTGTCCGAGCCCGCCGAGGCCCAGCACCGCGACGCGCTTGGCGCGGCCGTCGACCTGCTCCCCGGCGCCCCAGCGGCGCAGCGGGGCGTAGGTGGTGATGCCAGCGCAGAGCAGCGGAGCGGCGGCGGCGAAGGAAAGCTCGTCAGGGATCCGGCACACGAAGCGCTCGTTGACCACGACCTTCTCGGCATAGCCGCCCTGGGTGACGGTGCCGTCGACGTCCTTCGCGTTGTAGGTGCCGACGTTGCCCTCCAGGCAGTTCTGCTCCTGGCCGGCGCGGCACTCCTCGCAGTTCCCGCAGGAGTTCACCATGCAGCCCACACCCACGCGGTCCCCGACCTTCCAGTCGGTGACAGACTCGCCGACCGCGGAGACGACGCCCGCGATCTCGTGACCGACGGTGAGCGGGAAGCTCGCCTCGCCCCATTCGTTGCGGATCGTGTGGATGTCGCTGTGGCAGATCCCGGCAGCCTCGATGTCGATGACCACGTCATCAGCGCGCGGGTCCCGGCGCTCGATGGTGGTGACGCGGAACGGCTGGTCGGGGCCGGTCTTCTGCAGGGCCTTGACGGGGATCGGCATGGAAATTCCTCCGGCGGGTCGTGTTCGTGGCGCGGAGAGCGCCGCCGACCAGCCTAACCGCGCTCAGGCGAAGTGATCGAAGCCCTCGCCCTGGATGGGCACGCCGTCCAGCAGCACTGTGGGACCTTGCGGCCCGGCGGGCAGGATCCTGCCGATCGGGCGGAACCCCTCCGGCACCTCCCCCGGGGCGAAAGCGGCGAGCATCGCATGCTCCTCCCCGCCGTGGAGCACCCAGCTCCAGGGGTCGGCACCGAGCTCCGCGGCGAGGCTTGCGAGCTGCGCGACGTCAGGGGCCAGCGCGTTGCGGTCGAGGTCGAGCGTGACGTCGGCGGCCCGGGCCAGCCTGCCTCCGTCGCGGACCAGCCCGTCGGACAGATCCATCATGGCGTGGGCCGTGCGGCCGCCGGTCCAGCCCAGCGAGAGATCCGGGTCCGGGGCGTCATGCCAGCGCACCAGCTCTGCCGCCGACGGGTCGGCGATGTCCCTGAGCATGATCGTGGGGTGGGTGCCGTCCGGGGCATGGACCAGCGCCCGCCGCCCCAGCACCAGGGCGAGCCCGGCGGCCGAGCGGCCCAGACGGGGAGACCCGATCGCGAGGACATCCCCCGCGCGGGAACCGGTGCGGCAGATGGCCGGCTGCGTCTCGGGCAGCGAGCCCATCGCGGTGACCGTGAGGACCAGCTGATCGGCGCGTCCCAGGTCGCCGCCGACGATGCTCGCCCCCTCTGCCTCCGCGCGTGCCGCCAGGCCGATCGTGAGGTCCTCGAAGACCGCCCCCGGAGTGTCGGCAGGGGCGGAGATCGCGACCACGAGGGCCAGTGGCCGAGCACCCATGGCGGCGACATCGGCAAGGTTCTGAACAGCCGCCTTGTGCCCGATCCATCGGGCGGTGGTGGCGTGCGTCAGGAAATCATGCCCCTCGACCAGGGAGTCGGTGGTGACCACCAGGCGCGGGGAGGGCAGGTGCACCACCGCGGCATCATCTCCGGGCCCCACCTGCACCTCGGCGCCGTGGCTCAGGTGCGGGAGCATGCGGGCCAGGAGCGCGGCCTCGCCGCGGGGGGTGCTGCGGGGGGCTCCGTCATGTGGAGTGTCCTCGTGGGGGGTGTCGCCTGCCATGCTCCCAGTGTGCCCGACCGGTAGGCTCTCCGAGTGCTCCGATCCCGCCTGCTCGCCCTTCCCGCCGCCGGCCTGATGGCCCTGGGCCTGGTCTCCTGCGGCACCGTCACAGTGCCCGCGGGGGCCGATGCCGCGAACCCGGTCTGCGCCGACATCGTGCTCGGCGCCCCGCCCGAGGTGCTGGGCATGGAGCGCGCGGAGACCTCGAGCCAGGGCACCGTCGCCTGGGGCAGCGGCGAGGACACGATCGTGATGCGCTGCGGTGTGACTCCGCCCGGTCCCACCACCGACCTCTGCACCACCCTCGCCGATGGCGACGGGGTGGAGGTGGACTGGATCGTCCGCGAGCTCGAGGACGAGGTGTTCCTGTACACGACCTACGGCCGGGAGCCTGCGGTCGACGTCACGGTGCCGAGGTCGGCCGCGCCGGATCAGCCCTCGGGCGCCGCTCTGGCCCTCTCCCAGGTGATCAGCCGGAACATCGAGGCGACGGACTTCTGCATCGGCCCGGGCGACCAGCCCGCACAGTAGCGCCCAGCGGGTCAGGGCTCAGAGCTCAGTGCTCAGCGGGGGCCCAGGCGGCGCTTCCGCGCCTGCTCGATCAGCTCGGCGATGAGGTCCGCATAGCTCAGCCCCATGTGCTCCCAGAGCACCGGGAACATCGAGTATGGGGTGAAGCCCGGCATCGTGTTGACCTCGTTGATCAGCACCCGACGGTCGCGGGTGACGAACATGTCCACGCGCGCCAGCCCCTCCAGGCCCAGCGCCGTGAAGGCGCGGGAGGCGATCTCGCGAGCCTCCTCGAGCATGTCATCGGGCAGGCCGGCGGGCACGTCGATGCTCACGGTGCCCTTGCCGAAGTACTTCGCCTCGTAGTCGTAGAACTCGAGGTCGTCGCCGACCTTCACCTCCCCGGGCAGCGTGGTGCTGGGCTCTCCGCCGTCGCGGCCCTGCAGCACACCGCACTCGACCTCGCGGGCGTCGAGCCCCTCCTCCACCAGCACCTTGGGGTCCTCGGCGAAGGCGGTCTTGATCGCGATCTCGAGCTCGGCGGGATCGGTCACCTTGGTGACGCCCAGGCTCGAGCCGGCACGGGCGGGCTTGACGAACCAGGGCAGCGGGTGGTTCTTGCGCAGATAGGTGAGGACGCGGTGCGATTCGCTGGCCCAGCGGTCCTCGTGGACGACGATCCCAGGGGCGCATTCGAGGCCGACGGCACGCAGCACGAGCTTCGTCGCGGCCTTGTCCATCGCGGCGGCGGAGGCGAGCACCCCGCTGCCCACGTAGGGGATGTCCAGCATCTCGAGCATGCCCTGGACGGTGCCGTCCTCGCCGTAGGCCCCGTGCAGGAGCGGCCACACGACATCGATGTCCGCAAGCTCGTGGACCGTGCCGTCGCGGAGGGTGCGCAGGGTGATCGGCTCCCCCGGGCGGTGGCGGGTGCTGGGAAGCAGCACCTCGTGCCCGGAGGCGTCGACCTCGGGGGCGCGTCCGTCGACCAGGGTCCAGTCGCTCGGGTCGTCGGAGACATGGATCCAGCGGCCTTCGCGCGTGATGCCGATGGCGATCACGGCGAAGCGCTCGCGATCGATCGCGGCCAGGATGCCGCCGGCGGTCACGCACGAGATGCCGTGCTCCCCGCTGCGGCCGCCGAACAGGAGGGCGACGGTGGTTCTCATGGGCCAAGGATATTCACTGTTGGTCACTCCGGGCGCACCGAGCGTGCCAGCAGTGCCGTGGTGACCTCTTCCATACGGGCGCCGTGATCCACGACCGCGACCACGGCGCGGGTGATGGGCATGTCCACGTCGAGGCGGGCGGCGAGCTCGGCGACGGCGCGAGCGGTGGCGACCCCCTCGGCGGTCTGCCCGACCTCGGCGGCGGCCGCAGCGACGTCGAGGCCGCGGCCGAGAGCGAGACCCAGGCGGTGGTTGCGGCTCAGCGGCGAGGAGCACGTGGCCACCAGGTCCCCCATTCCGGCGAGGCCGGAGAAGGTCTCTCGCCGACCGCCGAGGGCGACGCCGAGCCGGGTGATCTCTGCGAGCCCGCGGGTGATCAGGGAGGCGGTGGTGTTGTGTCCGTGGCCGAGCCCGACCGCCGCACCGACCGCGATCGCGATCACGTTCTTCACCGCTCCGGCGATTTCCACGCCGATGACGTCGGTAGAGGTGTAGGCGCGGAGGTACGGCGCCTCGCTCCAGGCGGCCAGGACGTCCGCGAGCGCCTGGGAGGGGGCGGCGACGACCGACGCGCAGGGGCGGCGCTCGGCGATCTCCGCCGAGAGGTTCGGACCCGAGAGCACCCCGATGCGCTCCGGGTCGACTCCCCCGGCCTCGGCGATGATCTGGCTGATGCGGGCATCAGTACCGCGCTCGATGCCCTTGGTCAGCGACAGCACCGGCACCTCTGGCAGCTCTGGCCACGGGGCGAGGGTGGCCCGCATCGACTGGGCGGGGATCGCGACCACCAGCCCGTGGACTCCCTCGAGCGCCTCCTCGAGGCGAGAGGTGCTGTGGATCGACTCGGGAAGTCGATGCTCGCGGAGGTAGGTGCTGTTGCGATGCTGTTCGCGGATCTCGCGGGCGACCTCCTCACGGCGGGCCCACAGCGTGACCTCGGCGCCGCCGTCGGCGAGCACCTGGGCGAAGGTGGTGCCCCAGCTTCCGGCGCCGAGCACGGCGAGACGGGTGGTCGATGTCATGTGATCTGCTTCCAGGCTCGATATCCGTGCTGGGGCCTGCCTACCTCAGGACGATGGGCATCCGTGCGGCCGTCGTGCAGCTCCTGTGGGGGCTGCTGACCTCGCAGCTGTCCCAGCAGCTCCGCGATCTTCATCATCAGCTCCTCGGTGACGCGCAGGGCGGCCTGCTGGGTGGTCTCGCCATCCAGCTGCGACACCGTGAAGGGCTCTCCGACCAGCATCTGCACATGACGGCCGGGTCTCGGTCGCGGCAGCGGGGAGCCGACGGGCCACAGGGCCCGCCCGCCCCAGGTCGCGATCGGCAGCAGCGGGGCCCCGGTGTTCAGGGCCAGCCGCGCGGCACCGACCCGGCCCCGCATCGGCCACAGCTCGCGGTCGCGGGTGTACGTGCCCTCGGGGAAGAGCATGATCAGCTCGCCGCGCGCGAGGGCGGCGCGGGCATCTGCCAGGGCATCGCTGCTGCGAGAGGTGCCGCGCCGCACCGGGATCTGGCGCGCGGCGCGCAGCAGGGCGCCGAGCACCGGGACCCGGAACAGGGTCTCCTTGGCTAGGAAGCGCGGAGCGATCCCGTGGGCCTGGAGAAGATGCCCGTAGCCGAAGGCGTCGAAGGCGCTCAGATGGTTCCCGCAGGCGATCACCGCTCCCGCTTCCTGGGGCAGGCGCTCGACTCCCTGCCAGCGTGGGCGGGACAGCAGGGCGATCAGGGGGCGCAGCGGGAGCTGCGCGAGGCCGATCACGAGTCCTGCCTGTCGCTCGGGCCTCCGGGCGGTGCCGATGTCCCAGCTGCGCAGCAGGGACGTCATCGTGCTGCCGAGGGGCCTCGGCCCAGAGCCTTCCGCGAGACCTGTCCGGTCAGCGAGGCGGCTGCGGGGTTGCCCGCCAGCGCGCGTCGGCGCAGGGTAGTGGGAGCCCGCCGCGCCAGGGTGTTGACCGCAGCGGCGTGCATCAGCCGACGGGGCGCGAAGGCCAGGCGGCCACGCACTGATCGGAACTTCACCGCGGTGGTGACCTGCAGCAGCTCGCCGCCGGGGAGCAGTGCGACCCCGATCCGCACGGTCAGCTTCTCGTCGTCGTCGATGATCAGCGCCTCGGAGCCGAGCACCTCGTCCGCGACGAACTCCTTCTGCGGCGGCGGGACCATGTCGAACAGCCGGATGGCCTCGTCGCGCAGTGCCCGCAGGCCTCGGGAGGTCAGCGGGGTGTTCTCGTGGGAGAAGATCGCGTCCGCCCAGACCCGGGGGTCCGGCTCATCGACCCCGGCGGTGGGCACGATCACGACATCGCAGTAGTCGGGGATCGGGATGTCCCGCAGTGCGAGGGAGCCTGCCGCTCCGGCCACCGGGCCGGTGATCTGGCTGGCAGGCAGCTCCTCCGCCGCCATCAGCCCTCCTCCCAGAATTCGCCGCCGAGGGCTCCGAGCTTGTCGCGGAAGGATTCGTACCCGCGGTCGATGAGGTCGATGCCGCGGATGGTCGAGACCCCTTCGGCACCCAGCGCCGCGATCAGGTACGAGAAGCCGCCGCGCAGATCGGGGACGGTGATGTCCGCGCCGTGCAGCGAGTTGGGGCCGGAGACCACTGCGGAGTGGTTGTAGTTGGAGCGGCCGAAGCGGCAGCTCGACCCGCCCAGGCATTCGCGGTAGACCTGGATGCGGGCTCCCATGTCGTTCAGCGCGGAGGTGAACCCCAGACGGTTCTCGTACACCGTCTCGTGGAGGATCGAAATGCCGTCGGCCTGGGTGAGGGCGACCACCAGCGGCTGCTGCCAGTCGGTCATGAAGCCGGGATGGACATCGGTCTCCAGGGCGATCGCCTTGAGCGGAGTGCCGGGATGGAAGAAGCGGATCCCGTCCTCGCGGATCTCCATCCCGCCGCCGATCTTGCGGAAGATGTTCAGGAAGGTCGCCATCGGCTTCTGCTGGGCGCCGCGCACGAAGACGGACCCCTTGGTGACCAGTGCCGCGCAGGCCCACGAGCCCGCCTCGATGCGGTCGGTCAGTGCCGTGTGCTGGTATCCGCCCAGACGGTCGACGCCTTCGATCGTGATGGTGCGGTCGGTCTGCAGGGAGATCAGGGCACCCATCTTCTGCAGCACCGCGATCAGGTCCTCGATCTCGGGCTCGACCGCGGCGTTCGTGAGCTCCGTGATGCCCCTGGCGCGGACCGCTGTCAGCAGGACCTGCTCGGTCGCGCCGACGCTCGGATACTCGAGATGGATCTTCGTGCCGGTGAGCCCGTTCGGCGCGGTGATGTAGATGCCCATCTCGCGCTTGTCCACGACCGCGCCGAAGCTGCGCAGCACATCGAGGTGGTAGTTGATGGGGCGGTCACCGATCCGGCAGCCGCCGAGATCGGGGATGATCGCCTCGCCGAGCCGATGCAGCAGCGGGCCGCAGAACAGGATCGGGATCCGCGAGCTGCCCGCATGGGCGTCGATATCGGCGACGTGCGCTTGCTCGACGTTCGAGGGATCCAGCCGCAGCGTGCCCTCGGCGACGTCGTGCTCGATCTTGACGCCGTGGATCGAGAGCAGGTTCGAGACGATCCGCACGTCGGAGATGTCGGGAACCGAGCGCAGGATGCTCGGCTCCTCCCCCAGCAGCGCCGCGACCATCGCCTTCGAGACCAGGTTCTTCGCCCCGCGCACAGTGATCTCACCGTCGAGGGGCCGTCCTCCGCGCACATGGAATGTCGAACTCATGGTGTCCTTGCCTTGACGGTCGGACGCCCGTGGACGCCGCTCTCTGACCGGGTCACCATACCGGAGGGACCTCGGCGGGAGCCGGAACCCGGCTCCCGGCCCGAGAGGTGGTCAGACAGAGGCTCTCAGTCCGAGTCGGCGGTGCGGGCCGGCAGAGTCTTCGGCATCCAGGACGGACGCGTCGCCTCGAAATCGGTGATGTCCTGCTCATGGCGCATGGTCAGGCCGATGTCGTCCAGGCCCTCCATGAGGCGCCAGCGGGTGTAGTCGTCGACCTCGAAGCGGAAGGTGCTGTCCCCGGCGTGGGCCTGACGGTTCTCCAGGTCCACGGTCACCTCGGTGCCGGGGTTCTCCTCGAGGATCTTCCACAACTGCTCGAGATCGTCCTGCGACAGGATCCCGGCGACCAGGCCCTGCTTGCCGGCGTTGCCGCGGAAGATCTCCGCGAAGCGGGTGGACAGCACGGCTTTGAAACCGTAGTCGCGCAGCGCCCAGACCGCATGCTCGCGGGAGGAGCCGGTGCCGAAGTCGGGGCCGGCCACCAGCACCGAGCCCTTCGCGTAGGCGGGCTGGTTCAGCACGAACTCGGGGTCGTTGGTGCGCCAGGCGTTGAACAGTCCGTCGTCGAAGCCGGTCTTGGTGACGCGCTTGAGGTAGACGGCGGGGATGATCTGGTCGGTGTCGACGTTGCTGCGACGCAGCGGGACACCGATGCCGGTGTGGGTCGTGAAGGCTTCCATGGAGATGCTCCTGGTCAGGCGACGGGCTGGAGGTCGGAGGGCGCGGAGTCCGCACCGAGGTCCGACGGCGAGGACAGGGTGCCGCGCACGGCGGTGGCGGCAGCCACCACCGGGGAGACCAGGTGGGTGCGGCCACCCTTGCCCTGGCGGCCCTCGAAGTTGCGGTTCGAGGTGGAGGCGGCGCGCTCGCCCGGTGCCAGCTGGTCCGGATTCATGCCCAGGCACATCGAGCAGCCGGCCTGGCGCCATTCAGCACCGAAGTCCAGGAAGATGCGGTCCAGCCCCTCCTTCTCGGCCTGCAGGCGCACCCGGGCCGAGCCGGGGACGACCAGCACCCGCACATCGGGGTGCTTGCTCCGGCCCTCGAGCACCGAGGCGAACGCCCGCAGGTCCTCGATGCGGCCGTTGGTGCACGAGCCCATGAAGACGGTGTCGACCTTGATGTCCTTCAGCGGGGTGCCGGGGACCAGGTCCATGTACTCCAACGCGCGCTCGGCGGCGTTGCGGGCACTGTCGTCGGTGAAGTCCTCGGGCGCGGGGACCGAGGCGGACAGGGGCAGGCCCTGGCCCGGGTTCGTGCCCCAGGTGACGAAGGGCTCGAGCGTGTCCGCGTCGATGAACACCTCGGTGTCGAAGGTGGCGTCATCGTCGCTCCGCAGCGTCTTCCAATAGGCGACGGCCTCGTCCCAGTCCTTCCCCCGCGGCGCGTGGGGACGACCCTGGACGTACTCGAAGGTGGTCTCGTCGGGGGCGATCATGCCCGCACGCGCTCCCGCCTCGATGGACATGTTGCAGACGGTCATGCGGCCCTCCATGGAGAGCTGACGGATCGCCTCGCCGCGGTACTCGAGCACGTAGCCCGCGCCGCCGCCGGTGCCGATCTTCGCGATGACCGCGAGGATGATGTCCTTCGCGGTCACGCCCGGCTTCAGTGCGCCGTTCACGGTGATCGCCATGGTCTTGAAGGGGGTCAGCGGCAGCGTCTGGGTGGCGAGCACGTGCTCGACCTCGCTGGTGCCGATCCCGAAGGCCAGAGCCCCGAAGGCGCCGTGCGTCGAGGTGTGGGAGTCGCCGCACACCACGGTGATGCCGGGCATGGTCAGGCCCAGCTGCGGGCCGACCACGTGGACGATCCCCTGGTCGACGTCCCCGAGCGAGTGGATGCGCACGCCGAACTCCTCGGCGTTGCGGCGCAGCGTATCGATCTGGGTGCGCGAGGTGAGGTCCGCGATCGGCTTGTCGATGTCGATCGTGGGGGTGTTGTGATCCTCGGTCGCGATCGTCTGGTCGATCCGGCGCGGGCCACGGCCCTCCTGGCGGAGGCCGTCGAAGGCCTGCGGGCTGGTCACCTCGTGCAGGAGCTGGAGGTCGATGTACAGCAGGTCCGGTTCGCCGTTCTCTCCGCGACGGACCACGTGATCCGCCCAGACCTTCTCCGCGAGGGTCCCCGCCATATCGATCCTTCCCTGCGCCCCGGATGAGGGCGCGCTGCTGAATGCTGAGATGCACTCGGGGTGCGAGCGCTCGTCCCATGGTGGGCGGGTCCACGATGCGATGCACTTGCGTCTCACCAAATAAGACGGCAGTATCGGAGCATGGACAAGACCTCAGAGGAGAACGGCAGCGGCGTCGGCGTGCTGGACAAGGCGGCGATCGTCCTCGGCGCCCTCGAAGCCGGCCCCGCGACCCTCGCCCAGCTCGTGCAGTCGACGGGCCTCGCCCGGCCCACCGCGCACCGCCTCGCCGTCGCGCTCGAGTTCCACCATCTCGTCGCCCGCGACATGCAGGGACGCTTCGTCCTGGGCCCGCGCCTGGGCGAGCTCGCCGCCGCCGCCGGGGAGGACCGCCTGCTGGCCTCGGCCGGTCCCGTGCTGGCCGCGCTGCGTGACCACACCGGCGAATCCGCGCAGCTCTACCGTCGCCAGGGCGATCACCGCATCTGCGTGGCAGCGGCGGAGCGACCGATCGGGCTGCGGGACTCGGTGCCGCTGGGCGCCGCGCTCACCATGCGGGCAGGTTCCGCCGCCCAGATCCTGCTGGCCTGGGAGGAGCCCGACCGCCTGCATCGTGGGCTGCTCGGCGCCCGGTTCACCGCGACCCAGCTCTCCGCTGTGCGGCGGCGCGGATGGGCGCAGTCGATCGGCGAGCGCGAGCCCGGCGTGGGATCCGTCTCCTCCCCCGTGCGCGGTCCGAACGGGCGCGTGGTCGCGGCCCTGAGCATCTCCGGACCGATCGACCGCATCACCCGTCAGCCGGGCCGCCTCCATGCGGCATCGGTCATGAGCTCGGCGAACCATCTCACCGAGCTGCTGCGCCGCGCAGGCTCCTGAGCACGCACGCCCGCAGCGTCAGTCCCGTCCCGCAGCGTCAGTCCCGCTCGATCCAGACCGGGGTGTTGGCGAAGCGCAGCACGTTGACCAGCTGACGAGGTGCGCCGACCTTGCCTCCCGCACCCGATGAACGCTCCCCTGCGACCACCATCAGGCAGGCGTCCTCGCTGGCCTGGACCAGCTGCTTCGGGCTGTCGGACGCGGCGATCGTCACGTCCCGCACGAATACTCCCGGATGCGTCAACGAGATCCGCTGGGCGACGCCGGCGAGGATCTCCTGCGCCTGTTCCGGGGTGGTCTCCGGGCGCACGACCAGGTGGAAGTCCCGCCCGTAGGCCTCTGCGAGGTCCGCGGCCCGGGTGACCACCTCCGTCGCGATCTCGTGATGCACCAGGCCGATCGGCCCCGTGCCGTCGACCCGTCCGCGGACCACCACCACGGGGCAGTAGGAGCGCGCCGCCAGCGCAAGGCTCTTGGACCCGACGATGAGGGTCATCAGACGCCCCATGCCGCGACCTCCGAGCACCAGCAGATCTGATTCCCTGCTGACCCCGACCAGTACCGGCACCGCATTGCCGTCGACGATCTCCGAGGTCACGGGAAGATCCGGATGCTCTTCGCGGATGATCCGGGTGGCATCGAGGATCAGGCTGTGCGCGGCATTGCGGAAGCCGGAGCCTGCCATCCCCGAGATCGGGTCGATGTTGACGTCGAGCTCGGTCCAGACGAAGGCGTGGACGAGATGGACGGTGCCGCCGACTGCGGCGGCATGGAGGGCGGCCCAGCGGACCGCCTGATCGGACTCGTCGGCATCGAAGACGCCGACCGTGATTCGGGGACCAGTGCTGTGCGTCATGTCACGACGATACTCTGCCCGCCCGGTGCAGGTCCGGAAATGACGAAGGAGCCGACACTGGGAAGTGTCGACTCCTGCTCGTACCCCGTACCGGATTTGAACCGGTGTTACCGCCGTGAGAGGGCGGCGTCCTAGGCCTCTAGACGAACGGGGCTGAAACGAGATCCGAAAATCTCGGTCGTACCCCGTACCGGATTTGAACCGGTGTTACCGCCGTGAGAGGGCGGCGTCCT
>NZ_JBQDLF010000039.1:0-42340 GCF_052095815.1 Brachybacterium sp.
CACAACGGACGCGTGGACCCTCTCCCCCATCGCCTCGTCGGAGATGCCGACGACGCGGGGGGGGGGGGGGGGCCCGCCGCCGGTGGGGGGCGGGCGGGGCCCGGCCGCCCCCCCCACCCCCCATCCCCCGCGCGGGGCGACCACCCCCCCAACAGCCCCCCCATATCCCCCTCACCCCCGGCCTCTGACCGCTACGGCCACCCCGCCAGCGCCCGCTTCTGCTATGTGTGCCGGCGGGCTCAGGGGACCGTGTACCCCGCAGCGCGGAACAGGTCGTACCACTCCGAACGCTCGAGAGGAACCTCGGAGCCGAGCGCCGCATCAGCCACCCGCTGCGGCGTGGTGGTGCCGAGGACGACCTGCATCCGAGCGGGATGGCGCGTGATCCAGGCGACGGCGATCGCGATCGCGGGGACGTCGTACTTCGCCGCGAGCCGATCGATGACCTCGTTCAGCTCCGGATAGTCCGGCGAGCCGAGGAACGGTCCGTTGAAGAACCCGGCCTGGAACGGCGACCACGCCTGGAGCGTGATGTCGTGGAGCCGGCAGTAGTCGATCAGGCCGTCGTCGCGGGTGATCGACTGATCGAGCGCCTGCATGTTGGCCGCCACGCCCTGGGCGATCAGCGGTGAGTGCGTGATGGAGAGCTGCACCTGATTGGCGACGATCGGCTGCCGCACGAACTTGCGCAGCAGATCGATCTGGCGGGGCGTGTGGTTGGAGACTCCGAAGGCACGGACCTTGCCCGCGGCCTCGAGCTCGTCGAAGGCCCGAGCGACCTCTTCGGGCTCCACCAGCGCGTCCGGCCGGTGCAGGAGGAGGATGTCGATGTAGTCGGTGCCCAGGGCCTTGAGCGATCCTTCGACGGACTCGATGATGTGCTCGTAGGAGAAGTCGAAGTAGGGCCCCGAGGGCACGATCCCGGCCTTCGTCTGGATCACCCAGTCGGCGCGCTCGCTCGCGGAGAGCTGGAGAGCCTCGGCGAAGCGTCGCTCGCAGCCGTGGAGGTCGGAGCCGTAGACGTCGGCGTGATCGAGGAAGCTGATGCCGGATTCCCGAGCGGTACGGATCAGGGTCCGCACCTCGTCATCGGTCTTGTCCTGGATGCGCATCAGTCCCAGGGTCACATTGGGAACGGTGATGTCCGTGCCCGGCAGTGTGAAGGTCTTCATGGTCGAGATCGTGTCCCTTGGTCGTCATATGGGGTGGAGGTTGCTCGCGGAAGGCGGGGCGGTCAGTTGACCTCGAGCGGGTGGCCGCCCACGCGTCCGGAGCCGTCACGAGGATCGAGGGCGTCGATCCTGGAGACCTCGTCCGCGGTGAGCTCGAAGCCGAACACGTCGAGGTTCTGGGCCATGCGCTCGCGGTGCACGGACTTCGGGAAGACGATGATGCCGCGCTGCAGGTGCCAGCGGAGCACCACCTGAGCGGGAGACACCTCATGCGTTGCTGCGGCTGCGGCGACGGCCGGAGCTTCGAACAGAGGGTACTTGCCCTGCCCCAGCGGGCCCCACGACTCGATGTGCATGCCGTGCTCGGCACCCCAGGCCAGGATGTCGCTCTGCTGATGGGCCGGGTGCAGCTCGATCTGGTCGACAGCGGGGACGACTCCCGTGTCCTTGACGATGCGATCCAGATGCTCGGGAAGATGGTTCGAGACCCCGATGGAGCGGGAGAGACCCGCGTCGCGGATCTCGATGAGCTTCTCCCAGGCGTTGGAGTAGGTGTTCTTCTCGGGGGTCGGCCAGTGCGTGAGGTAGAGGTCGACGTAGTCGAGGCCCAGCTTCTCCAGACTCGTGCGGATCGCGTCGTGCGGGGCCTCGCCCGCCTGCTGGTCATTCCACAGCTTGGTGGTCACGAACAGCTCGTCGCGCGGGATGCCGCTGCGCGCGATCGCAGCGCCGACGCCCTCTTCATTGCCGTAGATCGCGGCGGTGTCGATATGCCGGTAGCCGAGCTCCAGGGCGGTGCTCACTGCTTCCTCGGCCTCAGCCGGCGCAACTTTGAAGACGCCGTAGCCGAGCTGGGGGATGCGATGGCCGGAGTTCAGGGTGAGGGTGGGAACTGATGTCATGCAGGACAGACTAGAAGCGCGTAATCTACTCGTCCAACAGCTTGCATCGATGAGATTGAGAAGCAGGAGTGGTCAATGGAGCTTCGCCAGATGGAATATGTGGTCGCCCTCGCGGAGGAGCGGCACTTCACGCGCGCCGCGGACCTCGCGGGCATCTCCCAATCGGGACTGTCCTCGGCGATCCGCAGTCTGGAGACGGAGCTCGGCACGCCGCTCTTCGACCGCACCACCCGCAGGGTCGAGCCCACCCCCGCGGGCTATGCGCTGCTCCCGCACGCCCGCGCGATCCTCGATGAGGCGGCGCGGGCCCGCGACGCCGTGGTCAGGGTCAGCCGCACCGTCACCGGCTCGCTGAGGGTCGGTGCCGAGCAGTGCCTCGGCCTCGTCGACGTCGCCGCACTCCTGGAGCGCTTCCATCGCCGGTATCCCCTGGTGGAGACAGAGTTCGTCCAGTCCGGTTCCCATGAGCTGGTCGATGCCGTGCGCACCGGGCACCTCGACGTCGCCTTCGTCGCGACCACTCGGCATCTGGGGGCCGTACGGCATGTGCCGCTCGGCCATGAGCCGCTGGTGGTGCTCCTGCCGCCTGCTCATCCGCTGGCCTCGCACTCGGAGCTCAGCTGGGATCTGCTGGACGGGCAGGCGTTCGTGGACTTCGGTGCTTCCTGGGGTGTGCGCACGCTGAACGATGAGTTGCTGGCCGCGCATGGGATCTCCCGCCGGGTGCGCTGCAGCGTCAACGACGTCCACACCCTGCTCGACCTGGTCAGGCGCGGGCTCGGCATCGCCATCGTCCCGCAGCATGTCGCGGCGAGGCCGCAGGCCGAGGGGCTGGGTCAGGCGCCCTTGCCCGGTGCGACCTCCGTGGAGTGGACCGTCAGCGCGATCAGCCCGATGCACGAGAGGACGGACATTCCTGCGGGAATGCTGCTCGAGCTGCTCGGGGAGACCTGTCTCGGAACCGATGGCGCGGACCTCTGCGATCAGCCAGATTCCCTCGCCCGCGAGCTGGCGGACGAGGCGCGGGCCCCGCAGCCGATCGACGGATAGGGCGAGCGCAGCGTCAGTCGGAGGACCTCAGCCGGAGGGCTCAGCACGACGTCGACGCCGCGTGCTCGAGCACTCCTCCGCCCGGGCCCGCGCTCTGGAGTTACGGGGCTCCGGTCCTCACACCGGTCTGCGCCAGCTGTGCTTCGGCTCGAAGCCCAGGACGGTGCGGGCCCTGTCGATCGACAGCAGCGTCCCGTTGCCCGCGATGTCGCCGTGCACGGGGACATCAGGGAAGACCTCGGCGACGAGCTCGGTGTTGTCGCGCGACATCACGGTATCGGCGGCGGCGATGATGAAGCGGTCGAAGCCAGGGGCCCGGTGCTCGAGCGCGAGACGCACGGCCTCGGCGCCGTCACGGCCGTCGACGTAACCCCAGAGATTCCATTTGCGCAGCGTCGCATCGGCATCGAAGGACGGGAACTCGGCGTAGTCCGCCCCATCCATGACGTTCGAGAAGCGCAGTGCGATGATCTTCAGCTCCGGATGCCAGCGCGTCAGCTCGATCGCCATCTGCTCCTCGAGGTGCTTCGAGAGCGAGTAGGTCGATTCCGGGCGCGCCGCGTAGTCCTCGTCGACCGGGATGTACGGGGGTGGGGTGTCGAAGGGCAGTCCCAGCACCGTCTCGCTCGAGGCGGTCACGATGTTCGTGATGCCGGCCTTGATCGCGGCGTTGAACACGTTGTAGGTGCTGAGGAGGTTGTTCTGGAACGTCGCAGTGTTGGTCGCGAGCCCCGGCGCCGGAATCGCGCTGAGGTGCACGACGGCGTCGAACCCCTCAGGTGCCTGTTCATCGATGCCGGTGAGCGCGTCGAGCACCTGGCCGGCATCGCGCAGGTCGATGCGCACGAAACCGGAGCCCCGTTCCCCTGACTGGTCGAGATTCACGACCAGATGTCCGTGGTCACGGAGGCTGCTGACCACCGTGCGTCCAAGCTTTCCCGAGCCACCCGTCACTGCGATTCTCATGCGCTCATGATGCACCATCGGTATTGCCCCCATCGGCCGCATTCCGCACGCCTGACGTCTCTCAGGCCCCGGCTGTCGTGGGAATCGGGTGGAACCGGCCGCCCATGCCTCGGGTGAGCACCACGGCGCTGCCCGGGGCCACGCGGGCGGCCGTGTCCTCGAGATGCTCGATGACCACCGCAAGGGCATGGCGTGCGACAGCATCCTCCGTGCTGCGAACGCTCGCGTCGACCGCGAAGCGCAGTGCCACCCGCCCGACCCGTCGTCCGGCCACCAGAGGTGCTTCCACCTCCTTCTGCTCGACCACGTGCAGGGTGCCGAGGGCGAGCACGGCCTGCTCCATGACATCGCCGGGGGAGCAGCCGGGGTGGAGCGTCCCGATGGGCACATGCATGCGGTAGCTGGGCATGGGCGAAGGCTATCCGTGCTCACCCGTCCTGTTCACGGGACATGCTCACCCGCCCTGCTCACCCCCTGCTCACCCTCCTGCTCATCTGGTCGAGCGCGTGGCCCGGCCTCCCGGTGCCCGCACGGACGGCGCTACGCTGTCGTTCGGGAAGATCGTGCGGCGGGCAGGGCTGAGCGGGGAGCGGACGACCATGACGCAGAGCATCGTGCTGATCCATGCCATCCGTTCCTCACGGACGATGTGGAAGGGGCAGGTGCGACGGCTGCGCGAGCGGGGCTATGAGGTGATCGCCCCGGATCTTCCCGGGCATGGCCGTCGTCGTGACGAGGAGTTCAGCCTCGACGGTGCGCTGGCGACGATCGACGAGGCCGTCGGCGCGTGCGCGGAGCGTCCGCTGCTGGTCGGGCTGTCCCTCGGCGGCTACCTGACCCTGCACTGGGCCGGCACCCATCCGAGCCGATTGGCCGGGGTGGTCGCGGCGGACTGCACCATCGTGCCGGGACCCGCGACGGCCCGGCTCTACGGGCTGTGGATCTCGATGAAGGACTGGCTGCCCGGCGATTCCGACGCCCGGGTGGCCCGCGCCTTCGCCCGCCGTCACACCCGCAAGGCGGCCAAGCGCTATTACGGCGGTGGTCGCGCCCATGGGGTGGTCCATGCCGTGGTGCGGCTCATCGGCGGTCTCGATCTGCTCGCAGATATCGCGGAGATCGACGTCCCGATCACGTTCATCAACGGCGAGCACGATCCGTTCCGACGCCACGAGGCACTGTTCATCGAGGCCGCCCGGGACGCGGAGCTGGTGATCCTCTCCGATGCCGGTCATATCGCGAACCTCTCCCGACCGAAGCGGTTCGCGAAGTTGCTGGACCGCTCCGCACGGGCGAGCGCGCTGGTGTGAGCATGACGGAATGAACACAGACCACGACGCCGCGAAGGACGCCGCAGACGCCGCCGCGCTGGATGCCGCTGACGCCGCCTTGCTGGACGCCACCGACGGCGCGGCACAGCTGCCGGGCCCCTGGCCGGTCGTCCTGGTGCATGGCACTCGCACCTCCCATAGCCAGTGGGACCTCCAGCTGCCATCGCTGCGCGCCGCGGGGCACCAGGTGGTCACGCCGGACCTGCCCGGACACGGCACCCGCCGCGGTGAGCCGTTCACGCTCCCGGCCGCCGTGGCAGCGATCGAGGACGCAGTCCTCCACAGCCACCAGCGCATCGGCGAACCGGTGCACCTGGTGGGCAGCTCCCTCGGCGGCATGCTCGCGATCCACGTCGCCGCGCGACTCGCCGCAGTCCCGGGGGCACTCGGCTCGCTCACCGCCTGCGGGGCGGCCCTCCAGCCCGGCCCGCGTGGAGCGAGCCTGTACGGGGCACTGATCCGGGGCACAGATCTCGTGCCGGGCATGCGCAGCGGCAGGAGCGGTGACCCTTTCACCTGGATCCTCGGGCAGGACGGAGCTCGGGCCTACCTGCGCGGCGGCCGAGCGGACGCCTCCGTGATCGCCCCCGCCTTCGCCGCGGTTGCTTCCTTGGACCTGCACGACGATCTGCGCCGGATCGATGCTCCGGTCACCTTCCTGCACGGCCGGAGCGACCACCTGCGCTCACATGAGCGGAGCCTCGTCGCAGCCGCCCCGCATGGCCGTCTGGAGCTGCTTCCCTACGGCGACCACATGGTGAACCTCAAGGCGCCCGGCCGCTTCACCGCCGATCTGATGCGAGTGCTCGCCCGCGCCCAGCGGGAACAGACCCAGCGGGAGCAGAGCCAGCAGGACTAGACCCAGCGGGAGCAGCCCGAGCGGTAGAGCAGGCCGTAACAAGCCTGGCAGGAGCAGAGAGAACAGACCGAGGAGCCGTAGGCTGGGGGCATGCACTCCACCCCCCTGCGCGTCGGCTTCGTGCCCGGCGTCGAACCTGACCGTTTCCTGCGCCGATGGAAGTCCGGCCACCGGGACGCCTGGCTCGAGCTGGTCCCCGTCCCGCTCTCGCGCCAGCACGAGGCGCTCACGGCAGGAGAGGTCGACATGTGCTTCGTGCGTCTGCCGCTGGTGGCGGAGGAGCTGCACATGGTCTCGCTGTGGGAGGAGCGCGCCGCGATCATGGTGGGCACCGAGAATGTGCTCAGCCTGCTCGACGAGGTCGGCGAGGAGGACCTGGTGGACGAGACCGAGATCCCCTCCGCACTCCCCGACGACGCGGCAGAACGGATCGCCGTCGTCGCCGCAGGAGTCGGCTACACCCGCGTCCCCCTCTCGCTCGCCCGGCTCCACCACCGCAAGGATGCCGTCGCCCGGCCGCTGCACGATGCTGAGCCCACCCGTATCGCCCTGGCCTGGCCGCGCGCAGCGGACGATCCGGTGCGCCAGGAATTCGTCGGCGTGGTCCGCGGCCGGACCTCACGTTCCAGCCGCTGACCAAGAACCAGCCCCGACCCAGCCCCGAACCAGCCTCGACCCAGCCCCATGAACGAGCCCACGAAGGAGCATCACCGATGACCGAGCAGCCCCGCATGAACGTCGAGAGCTTCAACCTCGACCACCGCACCGTCGCCGCGCCCTACCTCCGCATCGCGGATCGCAAGGAGCTGCCCGGTGGTGACGTGCTGACGAAGCTCGATGTGCGCTTCACCCAGCCCAATGTCGCCCACCTCGAGTCCGAGACTGTCCATTCGCTCGAGCACATGATGGCCGAGCACATGCGCAACCACTCCGGCGACGTCCTGGACGTCTCCCCGATGGGCTGCCGCACCGGCTTCTACGTGCTGCTGGTGGGCGACCACTCCACCGAGGGCTTCGCCCCCGTCCTCGAGGCCACGCTGCAGGATCTGCTGACCGCGACCGAGGTGCCCGCCGCCAATGAGGTCCAGTGCGGCTGGGGCGCCCACCACAACCTCGAGGGTGCGCAGGCCGCAGCCCGCGAGTTCCTCGACCGGCGGGCCGAGTGGGGTCAGGTCACCGCGAGCTGATGCCCTCGCGCACCGCCGCCAGCAGGCGCGCGGTGCGCTCGTCGGTCGCGATGTCGTCGATCGACACCGGGGTGCCATCGGCGTCCGCCAGCGGGATCCGCCAGTTCGGGTACTCCTCGTCGGTGCCGGGCTGGTTCTGGATGCGCCGCTCACCGACGCAGTCCACGAGCGAGACGCCCAGCAGCATCGACGGGGTCCGTGCCAGGTGGCGGTGCAGGGCCAGCACGGTCTGCTCGATATCCGCGCCCGGGGCGAGCAGCCCCTCGCCGCGCAGCACGTCGAGCACCTGCTCGCGACCGGTCGCGTCAGCCTCGAGCTCCTCGGCGAGATCCCGCTCGAGCAGTCCCAGCTCGTGGCGCAGCGCCACATGGTCGCCCGCCAGGTAGCCGGCCGTGGGCGGCAGATCGTGGGTGTTGACCGAGGCCATGCACAGGGTGCGGTAGTCCTCGGCGCGCAGCGGACGGCCCTCGCCGTCGTACTCGAACCACAGGATCGAGGTGCCCAGGATGCCGCGGTCCACGAGGTAGTCCCGCACCCACGGCTCGAAGGTGCCGAGGTCCTCCCCGACTACCAGGGTGTTCGAGCGCTGCGCCTCCAGGACGAGGATGCCGATCATCGCCTCATGGTCGTAGGAGACGTAGGCGCCGTCGGCCGCCCCATGACCCTCAGGGATCCACCACAGCCGGAACAGCCCGAGCACATGATCGATCCGCAGCGCCCCCGCATGGCGCATCAGGGTGCGCAGCATGTCCCGCCACGGCCGATAGGCGGCGTCGCGCAGCCGCTCGGGATGCCACGGCGGCTGATGCCAGTTCTGGCCCTGCTGGTTGTACTGATCGGCCGGCGCACCGACGCCGACACCGGCGGCGAGCACGTTGCGCAGCCGCCATGAGTCCGCACCGATCTGCTCGACCCCGACGGCGAGATCGTGCATGATCCCGATCCGCATCCCGGCATCGCGCGCCGCGGTCTGGGCGGCGCTCATCTGCTCGTCCAGCAGCCACTGCGTCCAGACGTGGAAGTCGATCCGCCCGGACAGCTCGCGACGGGCCTGCTCGAGGGTGGCCTCATCGAGGTTCTGCAGGCAGGCCTCATCGGCCGTGCCGCGCACCGACTCCGCGATCGCGGACCACAGCGCGAAGTCCTCCAGCCCCTGCCCCTCACGGGCACGGTAGGCATCCAGCAGCGCTCGCCGTCCCGCGGTCAGCGGCACCCCGAACAGCTCCTCGAGCGCCTGCAGCTTCGCCGTGAGCACCTCGTCGCGTTCGAGGCGGTCCACGCGGTCGTTCCAGTCGGACACGCCCTCGCGCAGGAGACTCACTCGCTGCCGGGCGAAGTCGGACAGCTCCCGGTGCTCAGGGACGTCCTCGATGCGCAGGTACAGCGCACTGGTGAAGCGGCGGGTGACCGGCAGATAGGGGGACGGCTCGACAGGCGGGGTCGGGTAGGAGGCGTGCAGGGGATTGACCAGTAGGAAGTCTGCTCCGTGGCGGGCGCCGCTGATCGCGGCGAGATCGCGCATGTCGGCGAGGTCGCCGATGCCCCAGGAGCGCTCCGAGCGCACCGAGTACAGCTGGGCCTGGATCCCGAATGCGCGCCGGGCGGCGTACTCGGCGTGGACGGTCAGCCGGGCGGGCGTGACCACGAGGTCCGCTTCGACCGGGCCCTGCGAGGTCTCGGCGACCAGTCGATGCCAGCCCAGCGGCAGTCCGAGCGGCACGTAGAAGCGTGCGCGGCCCCGCAGCGTCCCGTCGAGCTCGAAGGGCGGGGTGTGGTCCTCAGCCTGGTGGAGGTCGCGGCGGCCGCCGTCCTCGAGCCGCAGGTGCAGGCTCACCGCTGTGCCGTGCTCGATATGGACGGGAACCGTGGTGGCGCGGTCCTCGCGCAGCACGGTCACCGGGGGGAGCGTGCGCTCCCAAGGGGCACGTTCACGCGCGCGCCGTACGGAGGCGATGTCCTCCTCGGTGCTCGCGGGCGCACCGAGCGCGCCGAGGATCGCGTGCAAGGTGTCGTCGGCGACATCTTTGAGGGTGCCGTCCCAGCCCCAGTACTGGGTGCTGACACCGAGGTCGCGGGCGAGATCACGCAGCGCTGAGGAATCTGGGGCCATGGGGCAATCGTAGCGGCCGGTGCTGCCGCGACGTACCGTGTCGGCTCAGGTCCAGGACGGCAGCCACATGCGGTACCGCCACTGCTCGACGTCGAGCACCTGGCCGGTCCATACCGGCCAGAAGAACGCGGAGACCAGGACGATCAGCACCAGCAGGGAGCCGACGAACAGACCGCCCGCCAGCCGTCGTTCCCTGTCCGCGCCGGCGGGACCGATCACCAGCGTCATCACATAGGCCAGGCACAGGATCAGCCAGGGCGAGAACGCCACGGCGTAGAAGGTGAAGATCGTGCGGTCGGTGTACATCAGCCACGGGAGGTAGCCGGCGGCGATTCCCGACAGCGCTGCCCAGCCCCGTCCATCCCGGAAGACCACCGCGATCACCAGCGTCACCAGGAGCGCCAGCGTCCCCAGCCACCAGATCAGCGGATTGCCGACCGAGAGGATGTGCGCGCCGCACTTGGCGACCTCGCATCCCTGCTCCCCATACTCGTAGGAGCGGTAGTAGAAGTTCGTGGGGCGCAGCTGCAACAGCCAGCCCGCAGGGTGCGCCGCATAGGGATGCTCCGAATCCAGCCCGACGTGGAAGGAATAGGCCTGGCGGTGGTAGAGCCACAGCGACAACAGCGAGTCGAGCACCCCGTTGCCGGTGGCCATGTCCTGCTCCGCCGTGAGGTGGCGGTTGTAGCCGACCGCAGAGGCGAACCAGCCGGCGAACGACGCCACATAGGTGACCAGCGCGATGCCGACGATCGCGAGGAAGGCGGGCACGGCATCCCGGACCAGGCCGCCCAGCAGCCAGTCGCGCTGGGCGATGGTGCGGCGCGCCCACCAGTCCCACAGCACCGTCATGATCCCGAACACCGCGACGAAGTAGAGCCCGGACCACTTCACCGAGCAGGCCATCCCCAGCAGCAGGCCGGCCAGCAGGCGCCAGGGCCGGATCCCGCCTGAGACCCCGAGCGGAGGGGCGCTCTCGGCGCTGGCGTGCATCGCCGCCGAGGCCAGCGCGAGTCGCTCGCGGAAGCGATCACGGTCGATCAGCAGTGCACCGAACGCCGCGAGCACGAAGAACATCAAGAAGGGGTCCAGCAGGCTGGTGCGGGAGTGGACCAGGGACACCCCGTCGATCGCCAGCAGCAGGCCCGCGATCAGACCGGCGGTGGTCGAGCGGAACAGCCGTCGGCCGATCCGTGCCAGCAGCAGCACCGCGATCGAGCCCAGCACCGCCGAGGAGATCCTCCAGCCCCAGGGGTTGTCCGCGCCCAGCAGCAGCATCCCGCCGCCGATCAGCCACTTGCCCAGCGGAGGATGGACCACGTACGCGCCCTTGGGCTCGTAGGAGTCCACATCCCCGGCCTCGAAGGCGGCGTCCGGCTCCTCGGGCCAGGACATCTCCACACCCTCCTGGGTGATGGCGTAGCCGTCCTTGACGTAATAGGTCTCGTCGAAGATCAGCTCCTCGACAGACCCCAGGCCCCACAGGCGCAGCACCAGTGCCAGCCCGAACACAGCCATCGCCCCGGCCCATGCCATCCGGGACAGCGGCAGGTCGAAGGTCTTCAGCCGCCGACGGTAGGAGGCGAGTAGCGCGCCCGGCTCGTCCTCGACGGGGGCGCGGTGGGTGGCTTCCTCCTCCGTGTGCACCCGCACATGCTAGGACATCACCCGGCGGGAGCAGCGGGGCGCGCGGGGAGCGACAGCGGAGTGCCCGCGAGCCGCAGGCTGGTTAGCATGGCCAGATGCTCGAACCCGGAGTCCTCACCCTCGCCGCCACCCCTATCGGCAATCCGCTCGACGCCTCGGTGCGCCTGATGCGTGCGCTGGCCGAGGCGGACCTGATCGCCGCCGAGGACACCAGACGGCTCGCCCGCCTGGTGCGCGATCTCGAGGTGGAGACCAGCGGGCGGATCCTCTCGTACCACGAGCACAACGAGGCCGAACGGACGGGCGTGCTGCTCGAAGCGCTCGCGGCAGGGCAGCGGGTGCTGATCGTCACCGATGCCGGGATGCCGGTGGTCTCCGACCCGGGCTTCGAGGCAGTGCGGGCGGCGGCCGAGGCGGGCTTCCGGGTCACCGTGATCCCCGGCCCCTCGGCGGTGCTGACCGCGCTGGCCGCCTCCGGGATCGCCCCGGACCACTTCACCTTCGAGGGCTTCCCTCCGCGGCGCGAGGGTCGCAAGGCCTCAGCGCTGGAACCGCTCGCATCCGAACTGCGCACCATGGTCTTCTTCGAGTCGCCGCGCCGCACCGCCGCCACGCTCGCCGCGATGGCTGAGGCCTTCGGGGTGGACCGCCGCGGCGCTGTCGCCCGGGAGCTGACCAAGACCCATGAGGAGATCGTGCGCGGCACGCTGGCCGAGCTCGCTGCCTGGGCCGCCGACGGCGACGTGCTCGGAGAGGTGGTGCTCGTGGTGGCAGGGGCCGAGCCCGCCGCTGTCACTGCTGAGAGCCTCGTCGAGCAGGTGCTGGCCCGGGCTGCGGCAGGGGAGCGGCTCAAGGATGCCGCCAAGGAGCTCGCCCGGGCGCATCCCGGGGTCGGCGCGAGTGAGCTCTACGACCTCGCGCTGAAGCGGCGCAGCTGAGGCATCGCGGTTGACTCGCCGCGGTGAGGGACTGCGGCTGCAGCACCGCAGCCGCGACTCCGTGGCTGACGGGGCGCGGATCATCGCTGCCACCGAACAGGAGCGAACATGACGACGCCCCCGACAGCAGCTGCTGTCGGGGGCGTCGGCGGAGATCTCGGTGGAGCGGGCTGGGCCCGCGCCGGATCACTCCTTGATCGAGATCAGTCTGCGACTACTCGACTGATTTCCTACCGCTCGCAAGCTCGCAGTACGTCGATCAGTCCTCGATCTGGAGGAGGCCGCGCTGGTACGCCTTTGCGAGGCGACGCGGCACGGAAGCGGTGCGGCCACGAACCGTCACCTGCACGAGGTCGGCGTTGTTGGCCTTCCACTGCGAGCGGCGGGAGTGCGTGCGCGCACGGGACATCTTGAACTTGGGCACTGCCATGGGATGCTCCTTGACGGTCCGGAGGGTGAACTGGCGTTGACGCCCGTCCCGAGCAGCGACCCGAACCCGGTCCGTGAGGAATCGGGGCGCTCGGGTGCACGAAAGGACGCACAACGACGACTCATCTTGCCACATCGTGGCCTTCACCGCTCGCTCCGGGCCCGTGAGCTATCGCACCGGAGTGGTGGGATGCGTCGCACCTCACTCAGCGCGCCGGCTTGAGGTCCCTCTCTGGCCGAACCGGGCACAGTCTGGTCACGCTCGCGGCTCGGGGGCGCCCCGTTGGTCCTGGGTTCACCCCGATCCTCCTACCATGGTCGCATGCCGTCTGAGCACCAGAACCCGTCCGGCGCCGCGGTCCCGCCGCCGGTGCGCGACCGTGAGGACATCGATCCTCGCGGGAAGAAGCGTGACCGCTCCTGGCCCGCGATCCCGGAGCCGCTGCCCTTCCCTGTGATCGACAACCACTGCCATCTCGACTTCGCCGACGGAGACGAGCAGCTCAGCGTGCTCGACCATGTCGCACGGGCCGCCGCCGTCGGCGTCGATGCGCAGATCACGATCGGTTCGGATCTCGAGGCGGTGCGCTGGACCGCGGCACTGCTCGCCTCGGAGACATGCCCGCCCACCCTGCGCGGCGGTATCGCCGTGCACCCCAACGAGGCGGCGCTCCATGCACGGGGCAAGGACCAAAAGGGCCGTGAACTGGTGGGGCTGGATGAGGCGATCGCCGAGGTGTCCGAACTGCTGCGCGGCCCCGGAATGGTGGTCGTGGGGGAGACGGGGCTGGACTGGTTCCGCACCTCACGGGACGACGACCAGGCCCGCACCGCCCAGATCGAGTCGTTCCGCGCCCACATCGCGCTCGCCAGGGAACTCGATCTGCCGCTGCAGATCCATGACCGGGACGCCCATCGCGACGTCCTCGAAGTCCTCGAGGCCGATGGCGCCCCCGAACGCACCGTCTTCCACTGCTTCTCCGGCGATGCCGAGTTCGCGCGCACCTGCGTGGATCGCGGCTGGTTCCTCTCCTTCGCCGGGACCGTGACCTTCAGCAGCGCCGGCTACCTGCGCACCGCGCTCGCGGAGGTGGGACTCGGTCAGGTGATGGTCGAGACCGACGCACCCTTCCTCACCCCGGTGCCCTACCGCGGGCGACCCAACTCCTCCTACCTGATCCCTCACACCATGGCCACCATCGCCGAGGTGACGGGCACCGACCTGGAGCAGGCATGCCGCGCGATCCGCACCACCACCCAGGATGTCTACCGATGGCCTCTGGAGGTGGCGGCATGAGCGGCGAGACGACGCCCAGCGCAGGGCTCCTGCTCACCGCGCGCGATATCCGTGACCTCGCCGAGGCCGCGGGCATCCGGCCCTCGAAGCAGCGCGGGCAGAACTTCGTGATGGACCCGAACACCGTGCGGACCATCGTCGGCCGTGCCCACGTGGAGCCGGGGCAGGCGGTGCTCGAGGTAGGACCCGGACTGGGGTCCCTGACGCTCGGCCTGCTCGAGACGGGGGCCGACGTGGTCGCCGTCGAGCTGGATCGCGGCCTGGCCGAGCTGCTCCCGCTCACGCTGCGTGCCCGTGGCGTCGAGGACGACCGCTTCCAGCTCCTCCACGACGACGCCCTTCAGGTGACCGAGCTGCCTGCGCTGCCCCGAGCGGGTGAGCCGACCGCGCTGGTCGCCAATCTTCCCTACAACGTCGCCACCCCCATCCTGCTCACGATGCTCGAGCGCTTCGACTCCCTCCGCTCGGCCCTCGTGATGGTGCAGTCCGAGGTGGTGGACCGTCTCATCGCCGGCCCGGGCTCGCGCACCTATGGCGGCCCCAGCGTGAAGCTCGCCTGGTACGGGCGGGCCGTGCATGCGGGGAAGATCTCCCGACAGATCTTCTGGCCGGTTCCCAACGTCGACTCGGCGCTCGTGGAGCTGGTGCGGCACGAGCAGCCGCTCGGCACCGCCGAGGAGCGGGAGTCGGTCTTCACGATCATCGATGCCGCCTTCGCCCAGCGCCGCAAGACACTGCGTGCCGCGCTCGCCGGCTGGGCTGGGACCGCACCGCGTTCCGAGCAGATCCTGCGCGCCGCCGGCATCGACCCCGGCGCCCGTGGCGAGACCTTGGAGATCGATCAGTTCCGGGCCATCGCCCGGGCGGAACAGGGGCTGGCACGGACCGAGGGTGAGGCCCTCTGATGCCGTCCGCACTGGACCGCGTGGTCGTCCGCGCCCCGGGGAAGATCAATCTGTCGCTCATGGTGGGCGGGGTTGACGGACGCGGTTATCACTCCCTGGCCACGGTGTTCCAGGCAGTCGACCTCTACGAGACGGTCACCGCGACCCGTGCGAGCACTCTCAGCCTGGAGCTCACCTCGGAAGTCCCCGGAGAGCTCCCTCTGGATGGCAGCAACCTCGCCCTGCGGGCGGCTCAGCTGCTGCGTGAGGAATGCGCTCTGGAGGTCGGCGCTGCGCTGCACATCCACAAGCAGGTGCCGATCGCCGGCGGCATGGGCGGCGGGTCGGCGGACGCCGCGGCGACGCTGGTCGCGCTCGACCGCCTGTGGGGGACCGGGCTCGGCAGCGAGAAGCTGCGCGAGCTCGGAGCGCAGCTGGGAGCCGACGTCCCCTTCGCGATGCTCGGCCACACGGCGCTGGGGCGCGGCAACGGCACCGACCTCACCACCGTGCTCACCCATGGCGAATGGACCTGGCTGCTCGCGGTCCCCGGCGGTCACCTCTCGACGCCGGAGGTGTTCCGGAAGTTCGACGAGATCTCGTTGACGAACGGGCGTGCACTGCCCGAGCAGCCGGATCTGGATGAGCGGCAGCTGCAGGCGCTCAGCGGCGCGAACCTCGAACTGCTGGCGGATACCCTGCACAACGATCTGCAGGCCGCAGCGTTCGCGCTGCATCCGCGCCTGGAGCCGGTGGTCGAGGCCGCCGAACGGCTGGGAGCGCCGGCCGCGCTGGTCAGCGGCTCAGGGCCGACGGTCGCCGTGCTGGTCGAGGACGAAGCGCAGGCCCGAGGAATCGCCGCGGGACTGATGCGCGATGGACTCGTCGAGAGCTGCCTGGTGGCGCGGGGTTCCGCGCCGGGGGCGAGCGTGCTCGAAGCGAGCTGAGCGTCGAGCGACGGAGTCTCGCGCTTATGCGTCGGGGCTCTTCACTCTGCCGGCAGCGAGATCGTCGTTTCGGGGCCTCGATCGAGCTGGGACTCCATGGGCTCTATGGGGCTCACGATCTTCCAACGCGCTGGCCATTTTCCAACGCGCTGACCACCTTCCAATGCGCTGACCACCTTCCGACGCGCTGGCCACCTTCCAATGCGCTGAGCATCGCCACCGGTAGCCGGAGACCTCGTTCTGTACGGGGCACTTCCAGGTGCCCATCGAGCGCGGACAAACTGGTCATCCGCGGCTACCTGCTGTTCCTCTCGGTGCGATCTGTGATTGCGAAGTTGATGGTAAAGGGATCGCTATTTCGGTGTCCGGACGCCGGTCGTGCGTGTCCCACGTGACTATATGGCTCCGTCTGTGAATAATGCAAGAGAAAGCAGCGATTGGAAATGTCTGTGTGGATGTGGTGTCTTGGCGCCCTCAGTTGTACAACATCTGGACCTGCTTCGATGAGGCCGCCTGGCCGCTTCGTATGCTGCCCGTGAATAGCAGGATAGTGCCGTTCCCGCACTTCGCAGTTGCCGCGACGGTTCCTCCACACTCCCAGTTATCCACAATTCAAGATTACTGATTGGTAGAGTTCCCTCGCGCCTTCCTTTCGTCGAATAGGTGTGCGAAAATGGCGCCATGACAGATCAGTCGCACAGTGATGATGCAGACTCCCAGGAGGCCGGGCGCGGCGTTTCTGGTGATGCGTCTCGCCATGCGGGTGCGGGCGAAGGATCGGGCTCGGGCTCGGAGGTGTCAGGGCCCCGGTCCGTCGCGGCACGCATTCGGCGGCGCAGCACACTCCCGATCTCCGCGAACGACGAAGAGCTGTGGATCGGTGACACCGACATCACCGCTGTGCGTTCCGTGCTTGCTGAGATCGGTGCGGACGGGTCGTTCGCGCTGGAGAAGCTGGCCGCGTCCGAGACCATCTCGCTGCTGGCGCGGGTCCAGGATCTGAACGGTGCGATCGCAGCGGTGCAGGCACGGGCGCTGGTCCACCTGGAGCACGTGGTCAAGGAAGATTCCCTGCGCCGCGAGGACACGCCGAAGCAGGCGGTGAAGATCGCACGCTCGGAGACATCGAAAGCCCTGAAGCAGTCGAAGTCCTGCGTCGGCCAGTCGATGTCCTCCTCTCGCCGGCTGGTCCTCTCCATGCCCGGCATGCTCACCGCGCTCGCGCAGGGCCGGATCCTTGCCACCTCTGCGCACAAGGTGGGTCGCACGATGGGGCCGGCAACCCCCGCTCAGCGCACCCAGGTCGATGAGATCCTCGCGGCCCACCTGCCCTACCTCGATGGCTGCGGCCCTGAAGAGTTGGCCGGTGAAGCAGCCAAGGTGCTGCACGGACTGGACCCTCGTGGCGCTGCGGACCGCCACCGCACAGCGAAGCGAGATCGCAGCATCACTGTGCGCCGGGGTGAGCACGGCATGTGCACTGTCACCGCGCACCTGCCGGCGCTCGACGGGGCCCGAATCCGCAAAGGGCTCTCGGTGGCTGCGGAGAAGGCTCGCGCCCACGGCGACCGGCGCGGCCATCAGCAGATCATGGCGGACCTCTTCGCCGATGCCCTGATCGGACGCGGAGAAGGGATCGACCCCTCCACGCTGGAGATCGCCGTCATCATCACGGACCGCTCCCTGCTCGCACCCGAGCACGCCGACGCCGCCACCATCGAGGGCTACGGCCCGGTGCCGTACGAACACATCCGCCAGGAGATGCTCGATGCGGCGACGTCAGATGTGGACGACCCCGATCTGACCATGGCCCTCCGTCGGCTCTACCTCGACCCAGAGGACGGGCAGCTCGTCGCCGTCGATTCCGTCTCCCGTGAGTTCCCGCCCGCCCTCGCCCGATTCCTTCGCCTGGGTCACCAGACCTGTCGCGCGCCCTACTGCGACGCGAACATCCGGCAGAACGATCACATCGTTCCCTGGTCGCAGGGAGGCCCCACCTCTCTTCTCAACGGCAACGGCGTGTGCGTCGGCGACAACCAGAAGGAAGAATCCGGCGAGAGAGCCCGGGTCATCACCGACGAGAACGGCGTCAGACGCACTGTCGAGTGGACAAGCCGATACGGACAGAAGGCCAGGCGACGGGGCATCAACTTCGACCCCCTCGGCACCGGGCTCAGACTCCTGGACGAGTCAGCACGACAGATGAGAGATGCGTCAGACCCCGAAAGCGGCGCGCCCGACGATGACACGGTCTCCGCAGTACATCCCGGCGCCGACGAAGAACGGCGCGACCCGATCGCGGGCGTTCCCCCGGGTGGTCCAGAGGATCCCAATGCTTCGTTCCATCGAGCCTTCGCACGAGTGGAGCGCAGGGCTCTCGATCTCACCGATCCGCATCCGAGATTTCGCAATGCCCGACGCAATCGGCACTGGCTCCTCCAGGGGCGCACCGACTACATCTTCACTCCGCACCTCGACATCATCGACAGCTGGTAGCTCGACAGCTGGCAACTCGACAGCCAGTAAATCGACGGCCTGTAAGGAGTCCCTGCACGAGGCCTCCAGGGATTCCGGACCGCCCTCACTCGAGCAGCTCGGACAGCTCCAGCCAGCGCTCCTCGAGCTCCTCGATCTCCGCCTCGACAGCGCGCAGCTCATCGGTGATCTTCTGCAGCCCGACATAGTCGGACTGGTCGTGCGCCGCGAGTGTGGAATGCAGCGACGTCGTCTGCTTGTCGAGCTTCTTCATCCTCCGCTCGATCGCACCGAGCTCCTTCTGCGCCGTATGAGCCTGCGCCCCCGACACATTCGATGCGGACTCGGACGCGCCGCCGCCAGCGCCAGCGGAGCCACCCGCTGACTTCGCTCCCGCAGATTTCGACCCCGCAGCCTTCGCTCCCGCAGAGCGTCCAGCCGCGCCCTTCGCCGACGAGGACCCACCAGATGCCGCATCCTCACGCAGGCCCTCTGCCCGCAGCGCGAGGTACTGCTCGACGCCGCCCGGCACATGCCTCACCGCACCGTCGAGCACCGCGTACTGGATATCGGTGACCCGCTCCAGCAGGTACCGGTCGTGGGAGACGACGATCAGCGGCCCGGGCCAGGTGTCCAGCAGATCCTCCATGGCAGCGAGCATGTCGGTGTCCATGTCGTTCGTCGGCTCGTCGAGCACGAGCACATTGGGCTCCTCAAGGAGGGTGAACAGCAGGTTCAGGCGTCGCTGCTGCCCACCGGAGAGTGCTCCCACCAGAACCTTCTGATGCGCCGTCGTGAAGCCGAGACGCTCCAGCAGCTGTCCGGGGGAGACCTCGTCCTTCCCTGCCCGGAAGGTGGTGCGGTACTTCGCCACCACATCGCTGACCCTGGAGTTCAGATGCTCCTCGAGCCCCTCGAGCCGCTGCGACACCTGGCAGACAGTCACCGTCTTGCCCCGCTTGACCCGGCCCGCCTGCGGCTCGAGGTCCCCGGTGATCAGTGCGAGCAGCGTGGACTTGCCGGCCCCGTTGGGGCCCAGCACGCCGATGCGATCCGCTGGCCCGATATGCAGGGTGACATCGCGCAGCACGGTGAGATCGTCATAACCGGCGTCGACATCGAGCACATCGATCACGTCGCGGCCCAGCCGCGAGGTCGCCAGCTGGGTCAGCTCGACGGTGTCCCGCACCGGCGGCTCCCCGGCGATCAGCTCATTGGCGGCATCGATGCGGAACTTCGGCTTCGCGGTCCGGGCAGGTGCACCCCGGCGCAGCCAGGCCAGCTCCTTGCGCATCAGGTTCTGCCGCTTCGACTCGATGGTCGCCGCCTGCCGGTCCCGCTCGACGCGCTGCAGCACATAGGCCGCGTAGCCGCCCTCGAAGGGCTCGACGATCCCGTCGTGCACCTCCCACATCCGGGTGCACACCGCGTCGAGGAACCAGCGGTCGTGCGTGATCACCACCAGCCCGCCATCCTTCGGGCTCCAGCGTCGGCGCAGATGCTCCGCGAGCCAGGAGATCCCCTCGACGTCGAGATGGTTGGTGGGCTCATCGAGCAGGAGCACGTCCCAGTCGCCCACGAGCAGCTCTGCCAGGTGGACGCGCCGCAGCTGGCCGCCGGAGAGATCGGTCAGCGGAGCATCCAGGTCGATGCCCCCGAGCAGTCCTTCGAGCACATCGCGGATCCGCGGATCCGAGGCCCACTCGTAGTCCGGTCGATCGCCGAGCACGCGCTCATGCACGCTGGTCTCGGCTGTCGCCTCGTCCTGCTGGCTCAGCACACCGACCCGGACCCCGCCGCGCACGGTGACCCGGCCCTCGTCGGGCTCCCTGAAACGCGCCAACAGCCGCAGCAGGGTGGACTTGCCATCACCATTGCGCCCCACCACCCCGATCCGGTCGCCCTCGTCGATCCCGACGGTGATGTCATCCAGCAGCACGCGGTCGGGCAGCGCGACGTGCAGGGATTGGGTGCCGAGCAGATGAGCCATGCGATGAAGTCCTCAAGAGTGGTGTCGGTGGGTCGTGGCGGAATGGCGGGGAGACGGGGCGGCGGGGCGAACGGCCAGACATCCTCAACGGTCGCGTGCTCGGGCGCTTCAGGCGACCCTGGACTGTCGAAGAATCGTGCAGCTCACAATTCCTGATGGCGGTGAACGGCTCTGGGAGCGGTCAGCGGCGCTGATTGCGGCCGAGGGCCTCGGGACCGGTCGACGACTCTGGTGGCGGCGGTGCTGGTGGCGGCGGTGCTGATGGAGGCGACGAGAGAGTCGACGGCCACCGCACGGGAAGCCCTCACATTGAGCGGGGCGTCTCCGACTCGAAGGTCAGCAGCAGAGAGCGCAGGGTGTCGGCGAGGCTGGAGCGTCCGTCGGGGGCGAGCGGCTCGAGCAGCTCCTGCTCCGCGTCCAGCAGCCGCTCCATCGCCGCATCGACCCGGGCGACGCCATCGGCTCGCAGCCTCACCTCGACCGCGCGGCCGTCGTGCGGGCTGCGGTTCTTGCTCACCAGATCCCGTGCGACCAGCTTGTCGATCCGGGTCGTCATGGTGCCGCTGGTCACCAGCGTCTCGTGCATGAGTGCGCCGGGGGAGAGGGCATCCTCGCCGCTGCGGCGCAGCGCGGAGAGCATGTCGAACTCCCATCCCTCGAGGCCCGCGTCCGTGAAGGCACTGCGGCGGGCGACCTCGAGATACCTCGAGAGTCGGGAGATGCGGGAGAACACCGCCAGCGGTGCGACGTCCAGATCGGCGCGTGCCCTCTGCCAGCCTTCGACGATGCGGTCGACCTCGTCGTGGCGGCATGCGTCGGCGTCCTCAGGCATAGGGGGCATGAGCCGAGTCTAGGTGCCGCTCAGCTGTGGGTGTCGCCGCGCAGAGCCGGGGTCTTCTGCAGGGCGCTGAGTCCGTACCAGGACAGATTGACCATGCGTGCCGCGACGATCTCCTTCTGGGGCTCGCGGGTCTCGAGCCACCACTGACCGGTGTACGCGACCATCCCCACCAGCATCTGCGCGTACAGGGCAGCGTCTCGAGGCGGATACGAATGGAGGGTGAGCTGGGCGGCGAGGATCTCCTCGACGCGTCCGGCCACATCTGTCAGCAGGGAGGAGAAGGTGCCGAGGGTGTGGCTGACGGGGGAGTCCCGCACGAGGATGCGGAAGCCGTCCTCGTTCTCGTCGATGTAGGCGAGGAACGCCAGCGCGGCACGCTCCATCAGCACCCGGGGGTGCTCCCGCTGATTCTGGAGGGAGCTCTCCAGGTCCCCCAGCAGCGTGGAGACCTCGCGGTCCACGACCACCGCGTACAGCCCTTCCTTGCCTCCGAAGTGCTCGTACACGATGGGCTTGGAGACCTTGGCACGGGCCGCGATCTCCTCGACCGTGGTCATGTCGAAGCCCTTCTCGGCGAACAGCTGCCGGCCCACCGCCACCAGCTGCTCGCGCCGCTCCTTGCCCGTCATCCGGGTCGATCGACCGCGGGCTGCCCCGTTCTCCGCCATGGTCGGAGTCTTCCACACCCCTCTCGGCACGCCGCGATACCGCACTCGGCACGGCGCGATACCGCATTCGGCACGTCACGACGTCGCGCTCGGCAGGTCGCCGAGCGGCGCAGGCGGTAGAGCGACCTGTGCCACCGATGGACTCGACGAGGTCCGGGAGGGGCGCCACGGACGATAGGATCAGGCCGCGTCCGTGGCGCTGGGTGCCCGTTCCGGATCCCTGAGGAGCCGGCTCGTCGCCAGGCCCTGCCGGACGCGATCCGCCATGGTGTAATCGGCAACACCTCAGATTTTGGTTCTGAAATTTCAGGTTCGAGTCCTGATGGCGGAACGCTCACCGCCCCTGCGGCGGTGCCGCAGACCTCACCCGTCGATCCCGAGGAGCCGCAGACGTGGGAATCGCTGAGACCACTGCCCCCGCCGCCGTGATAGTTCTGGCCGCCGGTGCCGGGACCCGAATGAAGTCCCGAAAGCCCAAGGTCCTTCACGAGATCGGGGGCAGATCTCTGCTGGTGCACGCCGTGACCGCCGCTGAGGGCACGAGCCCCGGCGAGCTGGTGGTCGTGCTCCGTCACGAGCGTGATCGCGTCGCCGAGCACCTCGCGGAGCACGCCTCCGAGGTGTCCGTCGCCGATCAGGACGAGATCCCCGGCACCGGGCGCGCCGTCCAGTGCGGCCTCGAGCAGGTCACCGCCGCGGAGGGCACCGTGCTGGTCACCTACGGCGACGTGCCGCTGCTCGATCCGGCGACCCTGCGCGACCTGGTCGCCGCGCATGAAGGCGCCGGGGCTGCGGCCACCGTGCTCAGCGCCCGCGTCCCCGACCCCACCGGTTACGGCCGCATCCTGCGCAGCGAGGACGGCACCGAGGTCCTCGGCATCGTCGAGCACAAGGACGCCGACGACGCGCAGCGCGCGATCGACGAGATCAACTCCGGGATCTACGCCTTCGATCTCGCCGTGCTGCGTGACGCGCTCGGACGCATCGGCACCGACAATGCGCAGGGCGAGATGTACCTCACCGACGTGCTCGCCATCGCGCAGGCGGACGGCCGCTCCGTGCGGGCCGTCGTCACCGAGGACGTGATGATGGTCGAGGGCGTCAACGACAAGGTCCAGCTCGCCCAGCTCGGCGCGGAGATGAACCGCCGCACGCTCGAGCGGCATATGCGCGCCGGCGTCACGATCGTGGATCCCGCCACCACCTGGATCGACTCCGATGTCTCCATCGGCCAGGACGCGATCATCCTGCCCGGAGTCCAGCTCCACGGTGCGAGCGACATCGGCGAGGAAGCCGTGATCGGACCGGACACCACGCTGCGTGACACCGAGGTGGGGCCGGGTGCCGAGGTGGTCCGCTCCCACGCGCTGCTGGCAGTGATCGGCGCGGGAGCGACGGTGGGTCCGTTCTCCTACCTGCGCGCTGGGACCGACCTCGGGGCGAAGGGCAAGATCGGCGGATTCGTCGAGACCAAGAACGCGAAGATCGGCGATGGCGCGAAGGTGCCCCACCTCAGCTACGTCGGCGACGCCGAGATCGGGGAGGGAACCAACATCGGCGCCGGCACGATCTTCGCCAACTACGACGGCGTGAACAAGCACCGCACCACGATCGGCAAGCACGTGCGCGTCGGCTCCCACAACGTGCTCGTGGCCCCCGTCGTCATCGGGGACGGAGCGGCCACCGGCGCCGGCACCACGGTTCGCAAGGACGTGCCCCCCGGGGCCCTGGGCGTGAACGCGGTCTCGCAGCGGAACATGGAAGGATGGACGCTGCGACGCCGCGCGGGGACCGCGGCCGAGGGCGCGGCACGCGCTGCCCTCGGCGCTGACGATGGGTCCGCTGCCGAGACGCCTGCAGGAACTGCCGCCGATGAGCACAAGGAGCACGAGCAGCGATGAGCGGAATCGTCACCCCCGGAGAGAAGCGACTGGTCCTCGCATCCGGACGGGCACACCCCGTCCTCGCGCAGGAGGTCGCCGCCGAGCTCGGCGTCGAGGTCTTGCCGATGGACGCCTGGGACTTCGCCAACGGGGAGATCTACGTGCGCTACGGCGAGTCCGTGCGCGGCACCGACGTCTTCGTGCTGCAGTCCCACCCCGCGCCGATCAACACCTGGGTGATGGAGCACCTGATCATGATCGATGCGCTCAAGCGCGCATCGGCCAAGCGGATCACCGCGATCGCACCGAGCTTCCCGTACGCACGCCAGGACAAGAAGCACCGCGGTCGTGAGCCGATCTCGGCGCGCCTGATGGCGGACATGTACGAGACCGCCGGCGTGGACCGCATGATCTCCGTGGACCTGCACGCCCCTCAGGTGCAGGGCTACTTCAACCGCCCGGTCGATCACCTGATGGCGCTGCCGATCCTCGCCGAGTACATCCAGGAGAAGTACGGCGAAGAAGACATCGCCGTGGTCTCGCCGGATGCTGGTCGGATCCGGGTGGCGGAGCAGTGGGCCAAGCGGCTCGGCGGTGTGAACCTCGCCTTCGTCCACAAGTCCCGCGACATCAACCGGCCCAACCAGGCTGTGGCCAAGCGCGTGATCGGTGACGTCGAGGGCAAGACCTGCATCCTGGTCGACGACATGATCGACACGGCGGGCACCATCGTCCAGGCGTCCGACGCCCTGCTGGCAGGCGGAGCGTCCTCCGTGGTCATCGCGACCACCCACGCGATCCTCTCCGATCCCGCCACCGAGCGGCTGAAGAACAGCTCCGTGCGGGAGATCGTCTGCACCAACACCCTGCCGGTGCCCCCCGAGAAGCAGTTCGACCGCCTCACCCAGCTGTCGATCGCACCGTTGCTGGCACGAGCGATCCGAGCCGTCTTCGACGAGGGCTCGGTCACCAGCCTCTTCGACGGCGAAGTCTGACCGCACCCGGCGCACCCGGCGCACCCGGCGAGCCCGGCGAGCCCGGCGCACCCGGGCACAAGAGAGCGACCCCGTCCCCCCCTGCAGGGAGACGGGGTCGTTCTCTATTTCGTCGGACGCGCACCGGGGCTGCGCTCGGTGGTCAGCGGCGGTCAGCTCAGATGAGGAAGCGATTGCCCTTCACGAGCCGGTTCCAGGACTTCCCGAAGCCCACGTGGTCGCCTGCGGCGAGGCCGGCCATAGCGATCACGATCACGGCCATCAGCAGGTGATCGTCGTAGAGCGGGTTCGTGGCGATGGGGAAGGCCGCCAGATACATCAGCGTGTACATCGCCGCGGCGGACACCGCCGCCACCCGGGTGCCGATGCCGAGCATCAGAGCCACGCCGATGCCGAGCAGACCGACCATGAACAGCACGTCCGTGAGCGGGTTGATCGAGAGGAAGAACTCCCAGACCTGTGCGAAGGGGTTTCCTCCGGCGATCGAGCCGCCGAGGAACCCGGTGGTGGGAGACCCGCCGTTCAGCCAGGAGTTCTCGGTGGGGGTGGCGAAGCCCAGCCCGAAGGTCTTGTCGAGGAACGCCCACAGGAAGGTGAATCCGACCATGAGGCGCGTGACGCCGAGCACCGTGTAGCCCCACCCGCTCTTCTCGGCGCCGGTGAGGGTGGAGTGAGTCGCGGCAGCAGTGGTGGCGGAGGGGACGGACGAGGCGGAGGGAACGGCGGTGGCAGTCACGGGAGAGCCTTTCGGTCGACGACACCGGGGGAACGGGTCGTGGTGGTGTGACAGGGACTAAGAGCACCGTATTCTCGAGATCGGCTCCGTCGCAGGGACCTTGGTCGCGAAGAAGATGCTGTGACCTGCAGGGACGTAGGTCCCTGGCGCTTCGGGCGGGGGAGTGCGCAGGGCGCCGCGGCGCCCGATGCGGCGCCCCTCACGTCCTCGGAGTGCGGCGCCTTCGCGCGTGCTATTGTCACCAGGTCACTTCGGCGAGGGAGCGGGCTGCGGCCCCTCCGTGATCGACGCGGTGCGGAGTACCGGGAGCCCGCTCCCTGTGCCTCGTGGCGTCGCTCATCGTCGAGCCAACGCATCTACGAGGAGCACCCCCATGGCTGAGAAGCTGAACGTCGAACTGCGCGAGGACTTCGGCAAGGGCGCCGCGCGCCGCCTGCGCACCCAGAGCCTGGTCCCCGCCGTCCTGTACGGCCACGGCGAGGCCCCCCTCCACCTCTCGCTGCCCGGTCACGCCACCGCCCTGGCCGCCCGTAACCCCAACGCGCTGCTCGAGCTCCAGCTCACGGATGGCACCACGCACCTCGCGCTGATCAAGGAGATCCAGCGCCACCCGCTCAAGCGCACCCTGAACCACCTCGACCTGATCACCGTCCGCAAGGGCGAGAAGGTCGAGGTCGAGATCCCGGTCATCCTCGTCGGCGAGCCCGTCGCGCCCGCCGCTGCATTCGTCGACCTGCAGACCCTCACCCTCCTGGTCGACGCGCTGAACGTCCCGCAGGAGGTCGAGGTCTCGGTCGAGGGCACCGAGGACGGCTACCAGCTGTTCGCCGGCGACGTCACCCTGCCCGGCGATGCCGAGCTGGTCACCGACGCCGAGATCCTGGTCGCCTCCGTGCAGCTCCCGCGCGTCGAAGAGGAGTCCGACGAGGAGTCCGAGGGCCAGGCCGCGGCCTCGGAAGAGTCCGCCGAGGAGAAGTGACCTCCCGGAGCGGAGACAGCGGGCTCAGTGCCGCTGTCGCCCCGCTCCGTTGCTCACACCCCATGGACCGGGGCGTCGCGCTGTGCGCGGCGCCCCGGTACTGTGTCCGGGGTTGTGCGCTCTGCGTCGCTTCGAGCCTGTCTCGAGTCGAGCCCGCCCCGCCTCGAGCCTTTCCGGTGCTGATCCCGTCGCAAGTCGGGACCGTCCCAGGTCGGGCGGAGATCGGCGGGCAGCATTGAGCGCCGATCCCGACGAGATATGCCGACAGCAGCGGACCGTACGACGCAGCAGCGAGCGGCAGCACGCAGCATCGAGCAGCAGCAAGGAGCAGCCCATGACCGCCAGCGAACGCCGGCCAGGCCCCTATCTGGTGGTGGGCCTCGGCAATCCGGGCCCGAAGTATGCCGCGACCCGGCACAACGTCGGCCAGATGGTCCTCGACCACATCGCGGACGCCGGCGGCGGTCGATTCACCGCGGCCCGTCGGGCCCAGGCGGTGGTCCTCGAGGGACGGCTCGGCCTCCCCGGCGCTGACGAGCGGGTCATCCTCGCCAAGACCACCTCCTACATGAATGTCTCCGGCGGGCCGGTCAAGGCGCTGGCCGCCTATTACGACATCGCGCCCGAGCAGGTGGTCGTGGTGCACGACGAGGTCGACATCCCCTTCGACGCGCTCCGCCTCAAGCGCGGCGGCGGGGAGGGCGGTCACAACGGCCTGCGCGACATCACCAAGGCCCTGGGCACCAAGGACTACCTGCGGGTGCGGGTCGGCGTCGGCAGGCCGCCCGGCAACCGCGACACCGCCGACCATGTGCTCGCCCCCTTCAGCTCCACCGAGCGAAAGACCCTCGAGCTGCTGATCACCGATGCGGCCGACGCGGTCGAGTCCGTGATCCTCGAGGGCCTCACCGCCGCCCAGCAGCGCTTCCACTCCCGAGAGGTCCGATGACCGCCCAGACCACCGCCCCCGTCCAGACCACCCAGCAGCCTCCGCTGCGACCGCTCCTGGACCAGCTCGCCGCCGGGCGCGACCTCACGGCAGTCCGCGAGCTGATCGCCGCGGGCACCGAGAGCGGCGAAGGCGGGAGCATCGTCGCCGCCACCGGGCTGTTCCCCTTCCTGGTCGCCGATCTCGCGCGGCAGGCGAGCGCCGAACAGCCCCTGGTCGTGGTCACCGCCACCACCCGGGCCACCGAAGACATGCGGGCGGCGCTGACGGCCCTGGTCGGCACCGAGCACCTGGCCGAGCTGCCAGCCTGGGAGACCCTGCCGCATGAGCGGCTCTCCCCCCGCGCGGATACGGTCGCCAAGCGACTGGCCACCCTGCGACGCATCGCGCACCCCGAGACCGAGATCCCGGTCCGCGTGCTGCTGATGCCGGTGCGCTCCCTGCTGCAGCCGATCGCCACCGGACTGGGCGATCTGCGGCCGGTGCGCGCCGCCGTGGGGGAGACCTACCCGCTCGAAGATCTGGAACGGGATCTCGTCGACGCCGCCTATGTGCGTGTGGACATGGTCGAGAAGCGCGGGGAGTTCGCCGTGCGCGGCGGCATCCTGGATGTCTTCCCGCCCACTGAACCGCATCCGGTCCGCGTGGACCTCTTCGGCGACGAGATCGACGACGTCCGCTACTTCTCCATCGCCGATCAGCGGTCCCTGGATCCCGCGCCGCGGGGGCTCGACGCCCCGCCCTGCCGCGAGATCCTGCTGACCCCTGCGGTGAGGGAGCGTGCCCGTGCCCGCGCCGAGGAGCTGCCTGGTGTGCGGGATCTGCTGCTGAGGATCGCGGACGGCATCGCCGCGGACGGCATGGAGTCCCTCAGCCCGGTGCTGGTGGGGGAGATGGAGCAGGTCGCCGACGTGCTCCCCGCCGGGGCTCGGTTCCTCATCCTGGATCCCGAGAAGGCGCGAGCCCGGGCCGACGAGCTGGTCGCCACCACGGATGAGTTCCTCGCCGCGGCCTGGTCCAGCGCCGCCGCCGGTGGCGGCCTGCCGATCGACGTAGGTGCGGCGAGCTTCGTGCCGCTGTCCGAGGCCAAGGGCCACGCCCGCGAGGGCGGGCGCCCCTGGTTCACCCTCGCCGCCTTCGGGCTCGATACGGACGTCGACGTCACCACCGCCTCCACCACCCACCCCGGCTACTCCGGCAAGCCAGGGGACGCCGCGAAGGACCTCGAGCGTCGACGCCTCGAGGGCTGGACGGTCATCTCCACCATGGTCGGCCCCGGCGGTGCCCGCCACGTCGCGGAGAACCTGCGCGGCGAGGGGCTTCCCGCAGTTTATTCCGCCGCGCTCGAGGCGCCTGTCGCCCCGGGCGAGGCCGTGGTCACCGTCGGCCCCTTCGTCGAAGGTCTCATCGACGAGGAGCTCCGGCTCGTGCTCACCTCCGAGCGCGACCTCACCGGCAAATCGGGAGCGCGGCGCGGCGAGGAGCGGAAGATGCCCTCGCGCCGCCGCAACGTCGTGGACCCGCTCCAGCTCCGTCCCGGGGACCACGTGGTCCATGCTCATCACGGGGTGGGCAGGTTCGTGGAGATGACCAGCCGCACCGTCGGCACCGGGGCCAAGCGCACCACTCGCGAGTACCTGGTCATCGAATATGCGCCCTCGAAGAAGGGCCAGCCCGGTGACCGGCTCTACGTCCCCAGCGACCAGCTCGACCAGGTCACCAAGTACGTCGGCGGCGAGGATCCCAGCGTCAACCGCATGGGTGGCGCGGACTGGGCCAAGACGAAGTCGAAGGCCCGACGGGCGATCCGCGAGATCGCCGACGAGCTGGTGCGGCTGTACTCGGCACGGCAGTCCGCGCCCGGCCACGATTTCGGACCGGACACGCCCTGGCAGCGGGAGCTCGAGGATTCCTTCGAGTTCGTCGAGACGCCCGATCAGCTCTCCACCATCGACGATGTGAAGCGCGATATGGAGAAGTCGGTGCCGATGGATCGACTGATCCTCGGCGACGTGGGCTACGGCAAGACGGAGATCGCGGTGCGTGCCGCGTTCAAGGCGGTGCAGGATGGCAAGCAGGTGGCGATCCTCGCGCCCACCACCCTGCTCGCCCAGCAGCATCTGGACACCTTCACCGAGCGCTACACCGGATTCCCCGTGACGGTGCGAGGTCTCTCCCGCTTCCAGAATCCCGCGGATTCCAAAGCCACGATCGAAGGCGTCGCCGACGGTACCGTCGACGTCGTCATCGGCACCCACCGTCTGCTCACCGGTAACGTGCGATTCAAGGACCTGGGTCTGCTGATCATCGACGAGGAGCAGCGCTTCGGCGTCGAGCACAAGGAGACCCTCAAGGCGATGCGCACGAACGTGGACGTGCTGTCCATGTCCGCCACGCCGATCCCGCGCACCCTTGAGATGGCCGTCACCGGCATCCGCGAGCTCTCGATCCTCGCCACCCCGCCCGAGGAGCGTCACCCGGTGCTGACCTACGTCGGCGCGCAGGAGGACAAGCAGGTCACCGCCGCGATCCGTCGTGAGCTGCTGCGCGAGGGGCAGGTGTTCTACATCCACAACCGGGTCGAGGACATCGATCGGGTCGCCGCCCACCTCCGGGAGCTGGTGCCCGATGCCCGGGTGCAGGTCGCCCACGGCAAGATGAACGAGCACCAGCTCGAACGCGTGATCGTCGACTTCTGGGAACGGGATTTCGATGTGCTGGTGTGCACCACCATCGTCGAGACCGGGCTGGACATCGCCAACGCCAACACCCTGATCGTCGAGCACGCCGACAAGTTCGGCCTCTCCCAGCTGCACCAGCTGCGCGGCCGGGTGGGGCGCTCGAGCGAGCGCGCCTACTCGTACTTCCTCTACAACGCGACCAAGCCGCTCACCGAGCTCGCGCACGATCGCCTGACCACTCTGGCCACGAACACCGATCTCGGTGCCGGCATGAAGGTGGCGATGAAGGACCTCGAGATCCGCGGCGCCGGCAACCTGCTGGGCGGGGAGCAGTCCGGCCACATCGCCGGGGTCGGCTTCGACCTGTACGTGCGGATGGTGGGGGAGGCCGTGGCCGCCTTCCGCGGCGAGGGCAAGGCGCCCGAGAAGGAGATCCGAGTGGAGCTCCCGCTGGACGCCCACATCCCGCACGACTACATCGGCTCCGAGCGGCTGCGTCTCGAGGCGTACTCGAAGCTCTCCGCGGTGCGTGAGATGGCGGAGATCGACCAGATCCGTGCCGAGCTCTCCGATCGCTATGGCGCGCTGCCAGCCTCCGTGGAGGTGCTGCTGGATGTCGCCCGGTTCCGGATCGATGCCCGCGCGGCCGGCGTCGACGAGGTCCAGGCACAGGGCAAGATGATCCGCTTCGCGCACCTCGAGGTGCTCGACTCCGCCGCGATGCGCATGAAGCGGCTCTATCCGGGCACCTTGCTCAAGCCCGCGACCCGGCAGGTGCTGGTGCCCAGACCGACGACCTCTCGTTTCGGTGGCACCGAGCTGCGGGACCATGAGCTGCTGGACTGGGCGCGCGAGATCCTGCGCACGCTGGTCCCGGCAGCGGCGGAGGAGATCACGTCCCGAGCCCCGGCGAAGTAGCCTCGCGCCTGTGAACCGACCTCAGCGGCCCTCCGTTCCCGAACAGCCCGCGCCCGAGTCTGAGCTCGAGCTTGAGCTTGAGCTCGAACTCGCGGCCGTGCCCGAGCCTGCGACCTCGACGCTCGAGCCTGCGACTTCGGCGCCCGAGCCCGCCGCCCCGGACCCCCGTGGCGGGGCGCTGCTGCGGGCGGTCGCAGTGATGGACGCGCTGCGAGCGCCCGACGGGGACGCCTGGACGCACCAGCAGACCCATGCCTCGCTGGCCCGATATCTCCTGGAGGAGACCCACGAAGTCCTCGAGGTGATCGACGACCCCGCCGCCCACGGCCCTGGGGCGCTCGCTGACGAGCTCGGCGACCTGCTGTTCCAGATCCTCTTCCACGCCCGGGTCGGGCAGGAGGGGGATCCCTCGTGGGATGTTGATGACGTGGCTCGTGCTTTCGTCGCGAAGATGGAGCGGCGCAACCCCCACGTGTTCGGAGCCATGCGTGAGCAGGCGCTCCGGGATCCCGAGGACGTCGACCAGATCATCGCCCAGTGGCACGCGGTGAAAGCCGCAGAGAACGCCGAGCGCGGGCACCGACGCAAGGGCTGGTTCGACGGCATCCCCGCGCAGCTGCCTGCTCTGCAGTCCGCCGCGAAGGTGGTGCACCGGGCCCGTTCCGAGGGCCGCCTCGAAGAGCTCCTGGCCGCCGCCGATCAGGCCGCGGCGGCAGAGGACGCCGGCAGCTGGGGAGCAGATCTCGCGCGAGCGCTGCTGGACCTGGTGGCAGTCGCCGAGTCCCGCGACGATGACCCGGAGACGGCGCTGCGCGCCCTGCTCACCAGGACCCGGACGCAGCTCGCCGCGGAGGAGGAATCGTCCCGGAGCGCAACCGAGGGCACTCGGGAGCGGGATGCGGGAGGCACGGCCTAGACTGTCTGATGGACGGTCAGCGCCGACCGGACGTGACGGAACATCACCCGACGGAAGGAACAGCCCATGGCAGCCCTGATCGATGCCCTGCACGCCCGCGAGATCCTCGACTCCCGAGGAAACCCCACCGTCGAGGTGGAGATCCTGCTCGATGACGGAACGTTCGCCCGCGCCGCGGTCCCCTCCGGCGCCTCCACCGGTGCTTTCGAGGCCGTCGAGCGTCGTGACGGCGACAAGTCCCGCTACCTGGGCAAGGGCGTCCTGGACGCCGTCGCCGCAGTGGTCGCCGATATCCAGCCGAAGATCCTGGGCATGGATGTCCAGGAGCAGCGTGCGATCGACGCCGCGATGCTCGAGCTCGACGGCACCAAGAACAAGGGCACCGTCGGCGCCAACGCCATCCTCGGCGTCTCGCTCGCCGTCGCTCGCGCTGCCGCGGACTCCGCCGGCATCCCGCTGTACCAGTACGTCGGCGGCCCGAACGCCCACATCCTGCCGGTGCCGATGATGAACATCCTCAACGGCGGCTCGCACGCGGACTCCAACGTCGACATCCAGGAGTTCATGATCGCGCCGATCGGCGCGGAGACCTTCTCCGAGGCGATGCGCGTCGGCGCCGAGGTGTACCACGCACTGAAGTCCGTCCTCAAGGAGCGCGGGCTGGCCACGGGCCTGGGCGACGAGGGCGGCTTCGCGCCGAACCTCGACTCCAACCGCGCCGCTCTCGACCTGATCGTCGAGGCCATCGGCAAGGCGGGCTTCGAGGTCGGCACCGAGGTCGCGCTCGCGCTCGACGTCGCCGCCTCCGAGTTCTACAAGGACGGCTCCTACACCTTCGAAGGCGCGCAGAAGACTGCCGCCGAGATGGTCGAGTACTACGCCGAGCTGGTCGACGCATACCCGCTGGTCTCCATCGAGGACCCGCTGGATGAGGACGACTGGGAGGGCTGGAAGGCCATGACCGATCGTCTCGGTGCCAAGACCCAGCTCGTCGGCGACGACCTCTTCGTCACCAACCCCGAGCGCCTCTCCCGCGGTATCACCGAGGGCTCCGCAAATGCGCTGCTGGTGAAGGTCAACCAGATCGGCTCGCTGTCCGAGACCCTCGACGCAGTGGACCTCGCGCACCGCGCTGGCTTCACCGCGATGATGTCCCACCGCTCCGGTGAGACCGAGGACACCACGATCGCCGATCTCGCTGTGGCCACCAACTGCGGCCAGATCAAGTCGGGCGCCCCCGCCCGTGGGGAGCGCGTGGCCAAGTACAACCAGCTGCTGCGCATCGAGGAGGAGCTGGGCGAGGCAGCGCGCTACGCTGGCGCCTCCGCGTTCCCGCGTTTCACCTCCTGAGCGACGTACTGCGAGGAACGAGCGGTAGGAGCTCAGGCATTCAGTACACCGCCTGAGCGAGCAATGAGACGTAGGGATTCAGGCAGGCAGCAAATGGCCTGAGTCCTCAGCTCGAGGTTGTAACCTCGAGCCATGACCAGCAGACGACCGGGCGCCCCGCGATCGACGAGGCGCCCGGTCGCTGCGTCCGGAGGCCGGCGACCCAGCGCGCGGACCTCCTCTCGTCCTGCTGCCACCACCTCGCGCACGGCGTCCAAGAAGGCCGTGCCGGCCCGTTCGCGCGGTCCGGTCGCGGCCTCGCGCCCGTCCACCGGCAACAGCGCGGCAAGCCCTCAGGAGGAGGGGCCGGGGATCACCATCACCCGGCGCACCCTCGCGCTGGTGGCCCTGGTGGTCGTCGCCCTGGCCGCACTCGTGCCCACGGTGAACTCCTACGTGGCCCAGCGCCAGCAGCTCTCCGAGCTGAGCGCACAGGTCTCACAGCAGGAGCAGCAGGTCGAGGATCTGCGCACCCAGGTCGCCCGTTGGGAGGACCCGGCCTACGTCGCCGCGCGCGCCCGTGAGCGCCTGCTGTTCGCGATGCCGGGGGAGACCCAGTACCGGCTCACCGACACCTCCGGCCAGGGCGTGCCGCTCACCGAGGCCGAGCAGGCCCAGGAGGCGGCGAAGGAGGGCGAATGGTTCTCCGTCCTCTGGGAGAGCGTGGAAGGCTCCAGCCGCCTGACCGCCGATGACATCCCCGATGAGACGGGGTCGACCGACGACGACGTCTCCGAGCAGGACCCCGCCGACGACACCACCGACCAGGATCCCGATCAGTGACAACACTTTCTCCTCTGCCCTACGAGACCCCGACCACCGCGGATGACCTCGAGGTCATGCGCGAGCAGCTCGGCCGGGACATGCGCGGGGTGGTCTCCATCGCCCGCCGCTGCAGCTGCGGCCGTCCCGCCGTGGTGCGCACCGCGCCTCGCCTCGAGGACGGGACGCCCTTCCCGACCTCCCTCTACCTGACCCTGCCCTGGCTGACCCTCGAGCTCTCCCGGCTCGAGGCCACCGGCCTGATGGCCGAGCTCACCGAGCAGCTGGCACAGGACGAGGCTCTCTCGAGCGCATATCGCGCCGCTCATGAGCGGTACCTCGCACGTCGCGAGGAGCTCGGCGACGCCGAGGAGGTCCACCACGTCAGCGCCGGCGGGATGCCGACCCGCGTCAAATGCTTCCACGCGCTCGCCGGGCAGGCCCTCGCAGAGGGCCCTGGCGTCAACCCGATCGCCGACCTCGTGCTGCCGCGCATCGACGGAGCCGGCGAGCTGCGCTGCCGCTGCGGAGATGCCCCGGCGGAACAGGCGGAGACGCGATGAGCGCCCCCGTCGCCGCGATCGACTGCGGCACGAACTCGATCCGGCTGCTGATCGCACGCCGGGACGAGGCATCCGGTGAGATGGTCGACCTCGAGCGGCAGCTGGAGATGGTGCGACTGGGGCTCGGCGTGGACCGCACCGGGCAGTTCGACCCCGTCGCCGTGGAGCGCACTCTCGAGGCCGCACGCCGCTATCGGATCCTCATCGATCGCCACGCCGTCACCCGTCAGGAGATCCGCTTCGTCGCCACCTCGGCGACCCGCGACGCCGCCAACCGAGACCTGTTCATCGACGGGATCCGCGAGATCCTCGGGGTGGAGCCCGAGGTCATCAGCGGGGAGGAAGAAGCGGCCCTCTCCTTCCGAGGCGCGGTCAGCACCGTGCAGGGCCTGCCTGACGGCCCACGGCTGGTGGTCGACATCGGCGGCGGGTCCACCGAGCTGGTGCTCGGCACACAGACCCCGACCCACCGCATCAGCATGGACATCGGCTCGGTCCGCATGACGGAGCGTCACCTGCACTCGGACCCGCCCACGGCGGCCGAGATCGCCGCCGCCACGGCGGACATCGACGCTCATCTCGACGCCGCCGAGGCCGAGGTGCCGCTGCAGCGAACCGCCGCTCTGGTCGGTGTCGCGGGGACAGTGACCACCGTCACTGCCGTGGCCGCCGGGATCCAGGACTATCGTCCCGACGTCACCCACGGTGCCAGCCTGCCGATCGATCAGGTCGAGTCGATCTGCCGGACCCTGCTCGGGGAGACCAGGCAGCAGCGCTCCCTCCGACCGGTCATCCACCCAGGTCGCATCGATGTGATCGGAGCCGGAGCCCTGATCTGGTCCCGGATCGTCAGCCGGGTGGCGGCGGCCGCAGCGATCACCGAGACCCGCACCAGCGAGCACGATATCCTCGATGGGATCGCCCTGGACCTGCTCGATGCGGTGCCGTGAGGCCTCTTCAGCGCCTGCGTGAGCCGTGGATGGCCAATTTCGTCTCATACTTTTTGTCTCGGACGCCATACGGTTCTAGGCTGGGGGCATGACCAACACTTTCGGCGGTAAGCCCCATGTCCTCATCCTCGGCGGTGGTTCCGTCGGTCTGACGACCGCGTCCGAGCTGCGCAAGACCCTCGGCGCGGAGGTCGCGATCACGGTCGTCGACCCTCGCCCGTACATGACCTACGCGCCTTTCCTCCCCGAGGTCGGCGCAGGCAGCATCCACCCGCGTGACGTCCTTGCGCCCCTGCGCAAGGTGCTCCCCGGTGCGAAGGTCGTCACCGGCGCAGTCTCCGCGATCCGCAGCGCCGAGAAGACCGTCGTCGTGGACATGGAAGAGGGCGAGAAGCTCGAGATCGCCTACGACTACCTGGTCGTCGGCCTCGGTGCCGTGCCGCGCCTGCTGCCCATCCCGGGCCTGGCAGAGAACGCGATCGGCTTCAAGCAGGTCGAAGAGGCTGCCGCCGTGCGCGACCGCATCCTCGGAAACCTCGCAGAAGCCGCCTCCACCAAGGACCCGGCAGTGCGCAAGCGCCTGCTCACCTTCACCTTCATCGGTGGTGGCTTCGCCGGTGGCGAGGCTGTCGCCGAGACCGAGGACATGGTCCGTGACGCACTGCGCTACTACCCCGACCTGCACGCCTCGGACATTCGCTTCGTGCTCGTCGACGGCGCGCCGTTCATCTTCCCCGAGCTCACCGAGGACCAGCGCGCCTACGTGCTGAACCAGCTGCGCGAGCGCGGCATCGAGGTCAAGCTCGAGACCTTCCTGAACTCCGCCGAGAACGGCGTGATCAAGACCAGCGACGGCGACGAGTTCGAGACCGACCTGCTGGTGTGGAACGCCGGCGTGAAGCCCGCCCCGGTACTCTCGGACCCCGACGTCTCCGACCTTCCCGTCGTCACCGAGCGTGGCCCGCTGATGGGCAAGCTCGAGGCGCTCGCGGATCTGCGCGTCAACGGCGTCGACGGCCCGATGGACGATGTCTTCGCCGCCGGCGACTGCGCCGCGGTGCCGGATCTCGCCTCGGGCGAGGGCAAGTTCTGCCCGCCCAACGCACAGCACGCGGTCCGTCAGGCCAAGCGCCTGGCCGACAACATCGCGCGCTCCGTGCAGGGACGTCCGCTCGTGGACTACTACCACAAGAACCTCGGCGTCATGGCGACCCTCGGCATGTACAAGGGCGTCGGCCGCCTGCAGCTGGGCGAGAAGGAGCTCGACATCCGCGGCCTGCCGGCCTGGGTGATGGCCCGCTCTTACCACGTGTACGCGATGCCGACCTTCGGCCGCAAGGCCTCCGTCGTCGCAGGCTGGGTTACCAACCTGATCTCCCGCCGCGACATCATCGGTATCCCGCAGACCGAGACCCCGCGCGCCGCGTTCGAGTACGCCGCGAACTCCGGCAAGAAGAAGTGAGCCGAGCGGGCCACTCGGACTGAGCCGGCCCGCCCGTCCAGCAGACACGACGACGCTGCCCCACACCAGGTGTGCGGCAGCGTCGTCGTGTCTGCTTCATCTCCGTCGCGACGGTCGGCCCCGCCGCGCACCGAGAGCGGGTCCGTCGGCCGCTATGCTCTGAAGCTTCTGAGAACGCGCAGGACAGACCAGCAGGAGCGCCCCGAGGCGCACCGGGACGGAAGGGCAGGACCGTATGGAGATCCACATCGTGGCCGACGCCGAAGCAGGCGCGCAGGTCGTCGCCGACACCTTCGCACGCACGCTCCAGGAGGCCAGCGCCTCCGGTGCCGTGCTGGGCCTGGCCACGGGGTCGTCCCCGGTTCCCGCCTACACCGAGCTGATCCGTCGACACCGGGAGGAGGGCCTGTCCTTCGCCGGCAGCCGCGCCTTCCTGCTCGACGAGTACGTGGGACTGCCCGCGGGGCACGAGCAGAGCTACCACCGCTTCATCCGCGAGAACTTCACCGATCACATCGATATCGACGATGCCGCCGTCGTCTCCCCGAACGGTGCAGCCGCCGACCCGATCGCCGAGGCCGTCTCCTACGATCACCAGATCGCTGAGGCGGGGGGAGTGGACCTGCAGATCCTGGGCATCGGCTCCAATGGGCACATCGCCTTCAACGAGCCCGGCAGCTCCCTGAACTCCCGCACCCGGGTGGTCGGATTGACCCGCTCCACCATCACGGACAACTCCCGGTACTTCGACAGGCCCGCCGACGTCCCGGTGCGGGCTCTCAGCCAGGGGCTGGGCACCATCCTCGAGGCGCGCCGGATCGTGCTCATCGCGACCGGGGCCGGCAAGGCCGCTGCCATCGCCCAGCTCGTCGAGGGCGCGATCAGCTCACGCTGGCCGGCGACCGTCCTGCAGCTCCACCCGGACGTCGTCGTGGTGGTCGACGAAGCCGCCGGGGCACAGCTGCAGCTGGCGGACGACTACCGCTACGCCCGTTCGCTGGAGGTCGAGAACCCCCTGGACGTGATGCAGGACTGACGCAGGCGGGCCGGGGGGAACGGCAGGGTCGAGGACGGATACGATTCGTCCCATGCAGCAGGCTGAACCCTCGTCCCCCTCCTCGACCACCGGCTCGACGGCCGTGGCTCCCCGGTCCGGACTGGACCGCTACTTCAAGATCTCAGAGCGTGGATCGACGCTCAGCAGGGAGATCCGTGGCGGCCTGGTGACCTTCTTCTCGATGTGCTACATCGTGGTGCTGAATCCGTTGATCATCGGCACCGTCCCCGATTCGACCGGCATGTACCTCGGAGGCGGCGCCGAGCCGAACCTCCCCGCGGTCGCCGCGGGCACCGCCCTCATCGCGGGTCTGCTGAGCATCTTCATGGGGGCATGGGCCAAGTTCCCGCTCGCCCTCGCAGCGGGACTGGGCCTGAACGCCTACCTGGCCTATTCCGTGGTGCCGCTGCCCGGGATGACCTGGGGCGGTGCCATGGGGATGGTGCTGCTCGAGGGCGTCGTGATCCTCGTGCTGGTGTTCACCGGCTTCCGCAAAGCGGTGTTCGACGCGGTCCCGCCCTTCCTCAAGACCGCCATCGCCGTGGGCATCGGCCTGTTCATCGCCTTCCTCGGTCTGTTCAACGCGAAGTTCGTGACCACCGCCGCAGGCACCCCGGTGCAGCTGGGCAACGACGGCTCGCTCACCGGCTGGCCCACCTTCGTGTTCGTCACCGGTCTGCTGCTGATGTTCGTGCTCTGGATCCGCAAGGTGCCCGGAGCGATCCTGATCGCGATCATCACCGCGACCGTGCTCTCGATGGTCATCGAGCGAGTGCTGCACCTCGGCGCCTTCGCCGCCCCCGACGGCTCCGGAGCCGGCAACCCCGGCGGCTGGGCGATGAACGTCCCGGCGATCTCCGAGTTCCCGGTCCAGATGCCAGACTTCGCGACCCTGTTCACGGTGGACCCCATCGGCGGGATCACCGCTGCCGGTGTCATCGGAGCGACCGTCATCGTCTTCTCCCTGCTGCTGGCCGACTTCTTCGACACCATGGGCACGATGGTCGGCGTCGCCTCCGGTGCAGGCCTCGTGGAGGAGGACGGGGACATCCCGCATTCCCAGCGGATCCTGGTCGTCGACTCCGCCGCCGCCATCGCCGGTGGCCTGGGCGGCGTGTCCTCGAACACCAGCTTCGTCGAGTCGACCTCCGGGGTGGCGGAGGGAGCCAGGACCGGCCTCGCCGCGATCGTGGTGGGCGTGCTGTTCCTGCTCTCGACCTTCCTCTCACCGCTGGTCGCGATGGTCCCCTACGAGGCGGCCACCCCAGCGCTGGTGATGGTCGGCTTCCTGATGATGACCCAGATCACCGACATCGACTTCTCTGATGTCGAGGTCGCGGTGCCCGCGTTCCTCACCATCATCCTGATGCCCTTCGCCTACTCCATCACCGTCGGCATGGGTGCAGGCTTCGTCATGTACGTGCTGATCCGGGTGGTGCGCGGCAAGGCCCGCGAGGTGCACTGGCTGATGTACCTCATCGCTGCGATGTTCGTCGTGTACTTCCTGCGCGGCGCGATCGAGGGCCTGCTGCTGTGAGCCCCGGCATCGGCGAGGCGGACGCGAGGGATCCTCAGCGTCCTCTCGCCGAGGGCGTGGAGGCGTCCGGGCGGGTGGACGCAGCTGAGGCGACCCAGGTCGCGGAGCTCGCTGCCGAGCTGCAGCGGGTGCTGCTGGTCTCCTCCAGGATCCTGCGCTCCCACACCGCCTCCGATGCCGTCTCCGCGCCGCAGTTCTCGGTGCTGGCCTACCTGCAGCGCGCCGGCGAATCCACCCCCGGCGCCCTCGCTGACTTCGAACATGTCAGCCCACCGGTGATGACCAGGATCCTGGGGCGACTGGAGGAGGCGGGACTCGTGGAGCGGGCCGCTCACCCCGGCGACGGCAGGCAGGTCCGGGTGACGTTGACCGAAGAGGGCCTGCAGGTGGTGCTCGCGGGGCGCGAGCAGCGCGATGCGTGGCTCCGCGCCCGGCTCGGCGAGGCCACCCCTGCGCAGCGGGATGGCCTGCGGGACGCCTCCACACTGCTGCGGCAGATCCTCATCCCGCCCCGACACTGACCGACGTCGGGGGAGAGAACCGGGCAGCCCGCCTCTGCGCTCGCCCTCCCGGTACGCCCGCCCCAACTCGACCGAACATGATGACGGCCGGACCACCCCACAGGGATGGCCCGGCCGTCGTGTTCTGCGGGGTGTGCGTCAGGCGTCGCGGCTCGCGTCCAGCACGTGATCGAGCACGGAGATCAGCGCCGCGGTGTCGTCCTCGCCGACGGCGGGGAAGGTCGCGATCCGCAGCTGGTTGCGTCCCAGCTTCCGGTACGGCTCGATGTCGACCACACCGTGTGCGCGCAGCACTGAGGTGATCGCCGTGGCATCGATCGCCTCGTCCACATCCAAGGTGGTCACGACCTGCGATCGCGCAGCAGCATCCGCGACGAAGGGCGTAATCTCGTCGCGTCGGGCGGCCCACTCATGGAGCATTCCGCTGGTGGCCCTGGTCCGGGCGTCCGCCCATGCCAGACCGCCCTGCGCCAGCATCCATTCGATCTGCTCCGCGAGCAGCACGAGGGTGGCGACCGCGGGAGTGTTCAACGTCTGGTTCTTGCGGGAGTTCTCGATCGCGCTCGTGAGCGAGAGGAACGACGGCGTCCACCGGTCGCTCGCTGCTCCGAGGCGCTGCGCACGCTCGATCGCGGCGGGGGACAGGACGCTGAGCCACAGGCCTCCGTCCGAGGCGAATGCCTTCTGCGGGGCGAAGTAGTACGCATCCGTCTGCGAGATGTCCACCGCGGCGGCGCCGGCCACCGACGTCGCATCGACCAGGACCAGCTGGTCCTGGCCCGCACCGGCCGGACGCTGCACCGGCGCCATCACACCGGTCGAGGTCTCGTTGTGCGGCCAGGCGTAGGCATCGACATCAGGGTTCGCAGCTGCCTGAGGCAGCGCCCCGGGTTCGGAGCGCAGAATCTCGGGATCTTCGAGGTGCGGGGCGCCCGCGGCCTCGGAGGCGAACTTCTGCGAGAACTCTCCGAGCACCAGATGCTGGGAGCGACGCTCGATCAGCTCGAACACGGCCACGTCCCAGAATGCGGTGGAGCCGCCGTTCCCGAGCACCACCTCATAGCCCTCCGGCAGAGCGAACAGCTCGGACAGTCCTGAGCGCACCCGCCCCACCACGTCCTTGACCGGAGCCTGGCGGTGAGAGGTGCCGAGCACCGAGCGCGAGACCGACTGCAGCGCCTCCATCTGCGCCGCACGGATCCGCGACGGGCCGGAGCCGAAGCGACCGTCGGCCGGAAGCAGCTCCTGAGGGATGGACAGGGAGCTGATGGCTGCGGAGCGTGCAGAGCTGGCATCGGTCATTCGGGTTCTCCTCCTGAGGGCGGGCCTGGGGCGCCGACGGTGCGGGGCGCCCGTCCCCATTCTTCCAGCGGATGCCGGATGGGCCGCAGTCGGTCCGCGAGCGACGACTTGCGTGGGAAGATCGGAGCATGAGCCGTGCCGATCTCGAGAAGCAGCCGTACGACGTCGCGACGATGTTCGACGGTATCGCCAAACGTTATGACCTGATGAACGACGTCGCCGCCATGGGGCAGGTGGGGATGTGGCGTGAGCTGATGGTCGAGGCGCTCGACATAGAGCAGGGCGATGTGGTCATGGACCTCGCCGCCGGCACCGGAACCTCGACCACCGCGATCGCCCGCGCGGGGGCCCGGGTAGTCGCAGCAGACTTCTCCCTCGGGATGATGGCCGAGGGCCGCCGCCGTGGTGCCCCGGTGCCCTTCGTGGGTGCCGACGCCCAGCACCTGCCCTTCGCGACCGACTCCTTCGACGCCGCCGTCATCTCCTTCGGGCTGCGCAACGTGCAGGAGCCGAGAACTGCGCTGTCAGAGATGGCCCGGGTTGTCAGGCCCGGCGGCCGGATCGTCGTCTGCGAGTTCTCGACTCCCACCTGGAAGCCGTTCCGCACCGTGTACGAGAAGTACCTGCTGCGTGCTCTGCCGGCGGTGGCGGGCAAGGTCGCGACCACGGTCGACGCCTACGAGTACCTCGCGGAGTCCATCCTCGAATGGCCGGACCAGGAGCTGCTGCGCCGATGGTTCATCGACGCCGGCCTCGAGCAGACCCAGTACCGGAACCTCAGCGGAGGCATCGTCGCTCTCCACCGAGGAGTAGTGCCCCACCCCTGAGTCCCGGGTACCGGCGTGCTCGAGGACCCGAGGAATGAGCCGGTGCGCGGAACCAGCGCGAAGAGAGCGCCGTGACCAGGCCTTTTGGCAATCGCAAGGCCGCCGGAAGGCGTGTGTGGTCGAGGCCACTTCGGAAATGGTCGTTCTGGCTTGACGGGGGTGCGCCAGGCCCGTAATGTTCTTCCTCGTGCCCCGGACAACGGGAACAAGGAACGGCCAG